>JAKZUY010000188.1:0-23420 GCA_047516345.1 Dehalococcoidia bacterium
CACAACCCCGGGGCATGCCAACGCCATTCCCGGGCTGGCGAACGCCATGCACTCCGAGGCCCCGGTGATCAACATCGCAGGCTCGGCCGATTCGGGGAATCTTGGCCGCGGCGCCATGCAGGAGTTCGATCAAACGGGAGTCGCGGCGCCGGTCACAAAGGGAGCATGGCAGATCCCCTCGCCCGAGCGTATTCCCGAGTACGTCGCCTTGGCGGTCCGGACCGCCATGGATGGAAGACGGGGTCCGGTCCACCTCACATTGCCCCATGACTTCCAGTCGGCGGAGCTCGACTCAGACTCGGCCCTACGCTACGCCCCGAGCGAATACTCCGGTCCTCGCATGGCCGCGGGCGACAAGATTCAGGTTGAGCGAGCGATCGAGCTGCTGCACTCTGCGGAGCGGCCAATGATATTTGCGGGCCCTGGCGCGGGGGCTACTGCGGACCCTGCGGATCTAACGCGTTTTGTCGAGACCACCCGCATCCCAGTGTTTACCGAGGACTCAGCCCGCGCCCTGATCCCTGACGACCACCCGTACAGCATGGGATTTGGATACCTGCCCCTCAACAAGGCTGCCAAACGCATTGGGGAAGCGGACGCCGTGCTGCTATTGGGACGGCGGCTCGACTACATGGTGGGGTACGGTGGCAGTCCTCCTTTCGCCGCGGACGTAAGGCAGATCGTGGTCGATCCAGCGGCCGCGGAGATCGGACGCGCCAGGTCGGTCGAGGTGGGGATTTTGGGAGACGTCGGCCCGATATTGACCCAATTGGCCGACGCCGCGGAAACCCGGCGGTGGCCCGAATCGCCGTGGGTCCAGTCGTTGCGCGCCACGCGCGCTGCCCATCAGGAAGAGTTGGCGGAACTGGCGAATGAAAGCGACCCTATGCACCCCATGTTCGTGAGCCAAACGCTTCAGAAATTCGTCGATGATGATACGCCTATGACGTTTGACGGAGGCGACTACTGCCACTTCTTCCGTGCTTCGTTTAAGGCCAATAACCCCCACAGATGGTCCTACGTGAGCAGTTTCGGAATGATCGGCGTCGGTTTCCCTTACGCTCTCGGTGCGCAGGTGGCATTCCCCGACAAACGAAGCGTCCTCGTTGTGGGCGACGGCTCGTTCGGTTTTAATGCCATGGAGTTCGACACGGCGGTTCGTCACAACCTCCCGGTCGTGGCGGTTCTGGGAAATAACAGCATTTGGGGAATCGACTGGCAGATCCAAAAGGGCCTGTTTGGCAGACCGGTCTGGACCGACCTGTTGCCCACGCGTTACGACCTCGTCGCAGAGGGTCTCGGCGCTTACGGCGAGCACGTGACGCGGGCGGCCGATCTGGCGCCCGCTCTACAACGAGCGTTTGACTCGAAACGGCCTGCGCTCGTAAACGTGGAGATCGACCAGATCATTTCGCCCGTTGCAGAGGCGGCGATAAACCGCAAACTGGGTACGCACGGATAGCCGCTCCGCCGTCTGTACGGCGGTCTGACAGGGCGACGCCGTCGACTGGAAAACGCCGGGCATGGCAGTAATTTGCCGCACGGCTGCGTAGCCCTTGAGACATACAGGGCTTACAAGGAGAGAAGAGATGCCGTTTTTCGACCAGAACGAAGCCGAAGCGATAGAACTGGCGCCCGGCGTGACGTGCAGGCCGATATGGGGTGAACGGATCATGATGGGCCTGATCGACATCGCGCCGGGGGCTGAAATCCCCGACCACACGCACCCGCACGAGCAGTGCGGCAGGGTTCTGTCAGGGGCGTTTCACCTGACCATTGACGGCGAGACGCGACTGGTCAGGGAAGGGGACCACTACGTTATTCCACCGGGCGTGTCGCACTCGGCAACAGGGACCGGCAGCGCGTCTCTCGCGTTGGACATATGGTCGCCGATTCGCGAGGACTACCTTGAGCGGCTCAAGTCGGGTTAAAGGCCTAAGCGGCGCGGCGCGGCCAGTGGGCGGCCAGAAGGACCGCGAATGCGATGTTCATCGACAGGACCCCGACGAAAAAGGCGATCGCTGCGGCCTGTCGCAACATCGCCGACGGGTCCTCGCCCACTTCAAGTCCCTGGCCCAACGAAGGTGAAATAATCAGGCCCAATACGGCAAAGGCGATTGTGGCCAGCAACCCAAACCAGGTCGCTATCGCATATACGTGATCGTGGCCTTCCGCATGATCGAGCGTCCGCGAAACCACCGAAACGATCACCACCGCTACCGAGATTCCCGCAATCCAGAACGGCGCCTGGGACTCTAGCGTGGCGAATGAGAAGAACCACCACACCATTCCGACGAACGACAGGATCGCGACGAGAACCCCCAAAATGGTTCCTGGCAGGCTGAATGCCCGCGGTTCCGAATCTGTCGATTCCTGAATTGCGTTGCTGAACGTCGGGGTGGTCTCTTCGTTACGTGTGCGTCTAAACATCGCCACTCTTAACGCTACTCGCAGCGCCCGTCATTTCTCAATCGCATTTCGTATCGGGGTTCTGCGAAGTCAGCGATACTTTTTTGTGCGGTCCAGCGGAGCTCCAACCGATGTCTGCGGCGCGCCCTGAACCGAGCCCAGGGCGCATGGCCGCTACGCGCGGTCGAGCAGGAGCCTATGGCAACGGCGGGACGTCTTGCCCTTTTGTCGCCCAGAAGATCTTGCCGATCTCGATCAGGGCGGCCTTGAACGCCTGCGCTGCTTCCATGTCGACATTTACCTTGACTTGCGAGCCGAGCTTGCAAGCGTTCCACACCTGTTCATGGAGGTCCGGATAGTCGGCCAGGTGTTCGGGCTTGAAGTAGTCGGTCCAGATTACGAGGATGTCGTCCTTGGCTTTTGTGGCGTGTTCCTCTTTGGCTGCGACGTAGCGGCTAAAGGAGTTCCCAGCAGCTACGTTCATCATGCCGCTGTTCGAAACTTCTCCGATCAATTCGGTCATTCTGATGACCGTCTGAGCGGCCTGAATGGCGTCGCGGGGGTCGTATATCCCGCACGGAATGTCGCAATGGGCATCTGCAACGCCAACTGGTGAGAAACGGTCGATGAATTTTGCAATACGGTGAAGCATCGGTGTCTTTAACTCCCGGCAGGTCTAACCTGGACTCGGCCATCGTCGCAATCGTTGTACACAATTCCCACGACTACTTACGGTATACGCGAACGTCGCGTAGGCTGGCCGTTGTGGGTAAATTTACCAGAAATGCCGCCTTCCACAAAGGGAGTTGCGATGTACGAGCGGCTGATCGAACTACTTTCAAGGCAACGGATCAAGGTGAGGGGGGAGAGCATGGCCCCAACGCTGCGAGATGGTCAGTGGGTGGTTGTGTCGCGGCGCGCCTATGCTCGCCGCCCGCCGTCCCGTTTTGACGTGGTGCGATTTATCGATCCCCGGAGGCCGGGATCGTGGTCGGTGAAACGGATCGTCGGCCTGCCTTCGGAGCTTGTCGAACTTCGCGGCAGCGAACTCGTGACAATTCGCAGGACGACAGACGAGCCCAACGCCGCGCCCGGCAACGGGGCCGACTACTCGTGGATGCCCGGCCCGGGCGAATACGTTGTGCTGGGTGACAATCGACGGGGCTCGACCGACAGCAGGGAGTACGGTCCGATAGGATTTTCGGCCATCACGGGCGCTGTCCGCGGGCACGCGAAAATCGGGTGAACAGGTACGCTCACCCCGCCTAGCGGCCGTTCAGCCACCTCGCCGCCTCGCAGGCCGAATACGTGATGATCAGGTCTGCGCCGGCGCGCTTGATCGACGTGAGTATTTCGAGGGTCGCCCGCGCGCCGTCGATCCACTCGTTTGCGGCTGCGGCCTGCACCATTGAGTATTCCCCGCTCACGTTGTATGCGGCCAGCGGGACTGTGAACCTGCGTTTTGCCTCGGCAATGACATCGAGATAGGCAAGAGCGGGCTTGACCATCACCATGTCCGCCCCCTCGTCGATGTCGGCCTGGATTTCAGCCATCGCCTCCGAGCGGTTTTCCGGCGCCATCTGATAGGCGCGGCGGTCCCCGAACTGTGGCGCTGAGTCCGCCGCCGTGCGGAACGGGCCGTAGAAAGCCGACGCATACTTCGCCGAATAGCCGAGTATCGCCGTGGCATCAAACCCTTCGGAGTCCAAAGCGGAACGGATGGCTGCTACCTGGCCGTCCATCATGGCAGAAGGCGCCACGACGTTCGCACCGGCGCGTGCGTGGGAGACGGCGGTTCTGGCCAGAAGCGGCAGGGTCCGATCGTTGTCGACGTCGCCGTCTTGCGTGAGCATCCCGCAGTGGCCGTGGGAGGTGTATTCGCACAGGCATACGTCGGTGATCACGGCCAGTTCCGGCAGGGCGGACCTTATCTCGGCGACAGCCCGCTGCACCGGCTCGTCAGGGTCCCATGCGGATGCGCCGATTTCGTCTTTTTTCGATGGCAATCCGAATAGCAGCACGGCGGGAATGCCGAGGGAGTGCGCGGTGGCGGCCGCCTTGACCGCCTCGTCAACCGATTGCTGGTAACAGCCCGGCATCGGCCCGATGGGCTGCCTCACACCCGATCCCCCCGTTACGAACATCGGGTACGCAAAGTCAGACGGATCAAGCCGGGTTTCGGCAAGTAACGTCCTGACCGCGGCGGTGCTGCGATTCCGCCGGAGCCTGGCGAAGTTGAGGGGAATGTCCATGTTCATTCGTCACGCCCGCTTTCAAAGTGATCGATGAGCGACCAGACCAGACCTTCCACCGTTTGCCGCTTTGCCACAACGTCGACCCGTATTCCCTGCTCGCGCGCCGTCGCGGCAGTGACCGGTCCGATGCAGACTACGGTCGTTCGATTGATTGGCTCAACGTCGCGACCGAGCAGCATCGACAGATTCATCACGGTAGAGGAACTTGTAAACGTCGTGGCATCCACGCGGCGCGATTCATCGCCGAACGCCGCGCGGGCGGCATCTGACGAGTGCGGGGGCATCACGGTGCGGTAGGCGATCACCTCGTCAACTTCCAGGCCTGCTTTCCGGAGCCCGTCAGGCAGTGTTTCCCTGCCGATGTCGGACCGAAGGCAGAGCGCCTTGCCGTTTTGTACCCCCTGGGACACGAATTCGTCGACCAGCGACTGGGCTGCGTAGACCTTGGGAGACAGATCGGGGCGAATGCCCATCTCGGCAACTGCCCTTGCGGTCGCCGGACCAACCGTAGCCACGCGCACCCCGAACAAGGCTCGGGAATCCAGCGAGTGGGCGGCAAGTCTGTCTCGCAGGCCCTGGACGCCGTTCGGGCTGGTAAACGTAATCCAGTCGTATTCGTCGATTTTTGCGATGGCAGCGTCCAGTTCTTCGGTATCGGCGACCGGGGAAATGCGGATTGCCGGCAGCTGGATCGTTTCGGCGCCGAGAGCCTCAAGGGATTCGGCAAGCCGGCTAGTCTGGCTGCGCGCCCGTGTGACCAGTACTCGTTTGCCGAATAGCGGCCGTTTGTCGAACCACGCCAGTTCCTTTCTCAACGCCGCGACGGCTCCGACGACAAGTACGACAGGAGGACCGAGACCGGCCGAAATTGCACGGTCCGCGATGTTGGCCAATGTCCCGTCGGCCACGCGCTGGCTGTTCTTCGTTCCCCACTCGATCACAGCTGCCGGGCGCTCAGCAGGCACCCCGCGTGACGTAAGGGCGTCCACAATTTCGGGCAGCTTCTGCCACCCCATAAGTACGACCAGGGTGCCATCGAAGGACGCGACAGCGTCCCAGTCGACCCGGCTGCCGGGTTCGGAAGGATCTTCGCTTCCCGTGACCACGGCGACGCCTGACGAGACGCCGCGGTGGGTAACGGGGATGCCGGCGTAGGCAGGGGCGGCGATGGCGGACGTGATGCCGGGCACGACTTCCCACTTCAGTCCGGCCGCCGTAAGAGCCAGAGCTTCCTCCCCGCCGCGGCCGAATAAGAATGGGTCGCCCCCCTTGAGGCGGCAGACGGTTTTTCCCGACCGGCAGTGGTTGACTAGCAACTCGTTGATTTCCCGCTGCGAAAGGCGCGCCTCGCCGGGTTTTTTCCCTACGTCGATCAAGGTCGCGTCTGTACGAACCTCGGCGAGCAGGGATTCCGGCGCCAGGCGGTCGTGTAATACGACGTCTGCATTGCGCAACACGTTCAAGCCCCGGACGGTGATGAGGCCCGGGTCGCCTGGGCCTGCGCCAACGAGATATGCGACTCCCGCTTCAAGCATCGGCAGAGTCTCCGAATTCGGACGAACCGCCAATCAATCCGGCCGCGCCGGAATCGAGCAACTTTTTGGCAACAGCGATGCCAATGGACGCGGGATCGCTTGTGTCACCCTCGGCGGAGGCCCGCAGGACCGATGATGCGTCTCTGTCGGCTGCAAAGGCGTGAATCCGAATCGTATCGCCGTTCACTGTTGCGTAGGCGGATGTGGGAGCGGAGCAGCCGCCTCGAACGGCCGCAAGGAATGCGCGTTCGGCGGTGACTGCGGCTCGCGAGTCATCATGATTGACGCTCCGTGCAAGGTTCGTAATGTCGTTCTGCCCTTTCAGGGTCTCTATAGCGATTGCGCCCTGTCCCACCGCGGGGATGAATATTCCCGGTTCGAAGTATTCGCAGATGACGTCGCGTCTGCCCAACCTTTGCAACCCCGCCGCCGCCAGGACCACGGCGTCCATTCCGCCTTCGTTTGAAGCTTTCAGAAGCCGCGTGTCCACGTTGCCGCGGATTGGTTCGACCCTCAAGTCTGGCCGTGCAGACTTGAGTAACGCCCGCCTGCGCATACTGCCGGTGCCCACGATCGCCCCTCGCGGTAGGCTGGCGAAACCGGCGTCGTGGCGGCTTATCAGCACGTCTCTTGGGTCGCCGCGTTTCAGGACGGCCGCCAGATGGAACCCCGGCGCTAGTTCGGAAGTCATGTCTTTCAGTGAGTGGGCCGCCATGTCGATGCCGCCGTTTTCGAGCTCCTCTTCGAGCTCCTTCACGTAGACCCCTACACCAAGCTGAGCGACAGCGGCGACGCGATTTCGGTCGCCGCGGGTCGTCACGATAACGGTCTCGAACGCAACCCCGGGGTTGGCGGTTTCGAGGGCTGCTATTGCCAGCGCGGTCTGTGCCAGCGCGAGCCTGCTGCCGCGCGTACCAACGCGTACTGACCTTGTTGATCGTGACTGCATCTGCGCTTCCGGTCCCCGGCCGAATCGTGCTCAAGGGAATGGTTGTTGAAGGGTATCGTGTTGGGCGTTCTGACCTGCGCGGTCAGGAACAGGATTGCCGAGATCGGTTCAGAATTTCCGCTCCGCGTCACGCTTCGAACCTCTGGCTTCGAGCCGGCGGGTCAGTTCTTCCTTCGCTCCGGCGCCATCTCCGCCCCTGAATCGCTCCAATAGATCATCGGTCATGCAGTCCTGCCAGTCACCCGGTGTGACGGGCACCCGGCGCGCCCTGATATCGGCGCGTACGTCGGTAAATATGGGTCCCATGTCGGCCCACTCGAGGCATCGGCAGCCTTGGGCGTCGGACATGCGTTCGCGCAACCGACGCGCCAAAGCAGGGCTGGTTCCCGCGGTTGAAACTGCGACGGTGACGTCGTTGCGGTGAATGATGGCCGGGGCGATGAATGTGCAAAGGTTTGTTATGTCCATGACGTTTACCACGACGTTTCTATAGCGGGCCTCGTCGTAGATCGAGCGATTGATCTCGTCGTCGGAGGTGTCGGCGACGATTGCCAGCCAGGCGCCTTCCAGGTCACCCGGCTGATAGCCGCGCCGCAGCCGGTCTATCGACCCGGAATTCGTCATTTGTTGCAGGCCGGTAGTCAATTCGGATTCCGGGCACACGAGGGTTACGTCGGCGCCGCACTCGATCAGGTACCTGACCTTGCGTTCTGCTTCGTGATTTCCTCCGAATACGACGGCTTTGCGATTCTGCACGTCCAGGAAAATCGGGTAGTAACGCGGCAATGATTAGCCTCCGACAACGGTGATGCCCAAGCGATATACGGTGAGTATCGCGCCTGTAGCCCGCCCGGTGCTTAGCGGGCCCTTCCCGACTGCGGGCATGGCGGACATTAATGACATGCCGTTGATTACGCAGGCAGACCCCTGGCAACCCGCGGCAGTTCGTTGGGCTAGCCGTAAAGGTTCGACTACAGTCGCGGACCTGGTAGGTCAGGTCAGCACGCGGCTGCGGATCAGCTCGAAGGCTCCTTTGGCATTCACGCCGGTGGCGAAACTTATGGCAGGTCCATCCTCCGTCCTGAAGGTCAGGCCGCGCTCCTCGCCGGTCGTTGCCACGCCGACGGGCGCCAGCTTGAAGGTGAACAGGTCCGGCCGAATCGCCGCGACCACGGCTAGAGGATCGCATAGCGACATCGATTCGAGTTCAGGGTGGAAGGCGAACCATCCCCGCACAACGCGCCCTGTAACGCCGGTCAATTGGCGCACGTAGCTGCGCTCCAGGTATACGGAGTTGCAGACGTCCAAGCCGATCAGTCTCACGTCCAGGCCGCTCCGGAACACAATCTCCGCCGCTTCCGGATCGCTATAAGTGTTGAACTCGGCATACGGGGTGACGTTGCCCGGCACGTCGACCGCGCCGCCCATCACGACCAATGTCGATATGCCCTTCGCTGCATCCGGATGACGCACGATCAGCCGGGCGACGTTGGTCAGGGGACCCAGAGCGATAAGGGTAATGGGTGTGCGGGCGCTTTCAATTCTCGATGCGATTGCCCCTATGGCGTCAGGGTCATCGGCCGCTGCGATGCGCGGCTCAGGCAACCTGCCCGTCAAACCTCGCGGGCCGTGAAAATACCGGGCGTATTCATATCGTCCCTTCAACGGTCGGGCGGCGCCTTTGTAGACCGGAATGTCGGGCCTGGCGGCTACTTCGAGCGTCCGCAAGGCGTTTCGGGTTGCGTCGGCAAGCGAGCAGTTGCCTCCGACGGTTGTCAGCGCGTCCACTTGCAGTTCGGAAGAATTAAACGCCAGCAGAATCGCGAGAAGGTCGTCCACGCCCTGGTCGGTGTCGATGATTGCGGTCAGAGGGTTCATAGTGTGTCGACCGGGATCAAGCGCGCCGCGAATTTGCCCAATCCTCGAATGCGTCCCTTGACGAGCGAGTTGGCCGCCAACCCCACTCGTCTTGAGCCTTTGCAGTCGATGCAAGCCAGGGATACTGAATGAAGTTCAGCCCGGACGGTTTCGAGTAGTTCTGCAATCGCAGAGCCCAGGTCAGACCCGTTAGCCCCTTCAGGACAGGCGACGGCAGCGGTATGGCGGTCGCCCCGGCCGTTCGGACCAGGTCTCTCCATCGCAACGTGCCGTCGCCGGCGATGTTGAATATGCCGTCCGCCCGCCTGGTCAGAGCCGTCTCGACGGCAACTATGTAGTCGTCAAGGTGGAGGAACTGCATCTCCGGATTGGCGCCGGCCGGAACAGGCAATAGACGGCGGTCGTACGCCTGAGTGATGAAGTTGTCGGCGCCCGCCGCCATGATGACGCCTCCGCGCAGGATGCAGGCACGCATATCGGGATTGCGCTTCGAGTGGCCCAGAATCAGTCTTTCGGCGGCCGCCTTGTGCTCAGAGTATTGAAATCCACGGACCGGGTTAACAGGGTCGTCTTCGGTGGCAGGCCGGTTACGCTCCGGTCCGGCGCCGTACACAGTCGTACTGCTCAGGTAGACGAACTGGCCCACTCCGGCAGCCTCGCAGTCTTCAAGCAAACGGCGGGTAGCGTGAACATTGACATCGGCGGCCATGGACTCGTCACGGGCGGGTCGCAGCAAGAACGCGAGGTGGACCACGGCCTCGATATCGAAATCCCGGAGAATGTCCAGTAGAGACGTGCGAATGTCGCGGGTGATCGAGATCAACCGACGCGACTGCCGCGGCCGCGGTTCGGTGGGCGCGAGGTCTATTCCTGCGACCAACTCGACCTCCGGCCTCGCACAAAGCGCGCTCACGGTGGCGCCGCCGAGATACCCGGCCGAGCCGGTTACGGCTATGCGGGCCGGCAGGTCAGTCAACGGCGACCTCATCGGTGAAATCGAATCCGATCTGGCCGAACCCGGGGACCACGAACGACATCCCGATCTTGTGCGCTCCTGGTTCGAGCGGGGCCCCTGATACGGAGATGACGATCACCTTATTCATTGGCAGTCCGAATGTGTTGGTTGCGTCTACTTCATCGAAGCAGGTGAACTTGCCTTCGAGGTCGAATCCCGCCGACTCCAGAGGCACCTCAGTATTGTCAACGGTCAACGGGAGCAACTGCCTCGCGTAACCCGACCCGAGTGAGTTCCGCAGTTGGTACTGCCAACCCCCGGCCGTGTTGGTGAGGCTGCTCTTGACGTAAAGCCGCCGCAATATGAACGCTGGAACCCCTGGCATTGCCTGCTCCGAACTGCTGTTGGTTAATCGCCGCCCAGCCCGTATCTCATCATATAGACCGCCCGCTCTGCCTCGACGGCATCCTCCGGCACAAGTTTTGCGTCTCCGGCTATCTGAGCAAATGCGTAGATCTGTGCGATTCGTTCGACCAGCACGGCATTTCGAAGAGCCTCCTCCACGGTCTCCCCGACCGCGCACATGCCATGGTTTCGAAGAAGAACGGCGCGCCGGTCGCCAAGCGCGTCGGCGGCGGCTTCGGCCAACTCCTCGGTTCCCGGGAATCCGTACTCGGCCACTTCGACCGGCCCGCCCAGGTATACGACCATCTCATCAACGATTGGCGGGATTGGCTTGCCGACGACTGCCGAGACGCTCGCATAGAGCGAGTGGGTGTGTACTACTGCGCCGACGTCGGGCCGGCACCGGTAGATCCCAAGGTGCAGGGCCGATTCCGTCGACGGTATCCCGTCCCCGTCGACCGGCTCGATATTTTCGTCCACTTCCACAAGATCGGACGGTTTCATGCGTTCGTAGGGCAGTCCGGCTGGAGTGATCAGATAACGCTCGCCGCCATCTACCGGGGCCAGCCGTACGCTGGCGTTTCCGTTCGATCCGGCGACCAATCCCAGGCGTTCCATCTGAATGACGGCGGCGTAGAGTTGTTTTCTGAGATCAGTCATAGCAGCGAGGGAATTGACGCGTTTCGGAGACGGCACACCTTAAAACCCGATCGAGGTGGCTCACAGGGTGGCCCTAACAGCGTTGATTCTAGTGTTCAAGTTCCAGCAGTTTCTGCTCCCGTGACACCCATTCGTCGAACAGGTCGCGGTACTCCCCCGTAGAAGATGGAGATGGATGCAACTGCCGCAGTTCGCTCCGTCTGGCAATCAGTCCGCTTTCAAGTCCCGGACCTTCCTCCACTGCGGCCGCGGCGAGTGTGATCGTTCCAAGCAGCGTGGCTTCGGGACCTTCCGAAACGTAAAGAGGCGATTCGATGACGTTCGCGAGCACATCCAGAAATGTTGCAGATCGAGTCATGCCCCCGCCAACCGACACCGTCGCGACCGGACCCGTCAACTCCCGGATGCGGTCGAGGATCAGGCGAATAGCGAACGCAAAACTTTCGAGCGCGGCTCGCACAATTGTCGCGCCGTCGGGAGGTTCGAAGGCCAACGGTACCGGAAATAGTAGCCCACCCGATCTCAGGCCGACATTTTCGTACTGAACGAGCGATGGACCGAGGTAGGCCGCGACGCCGCGCGCGCCGCGCTCGACTTGACTGGCCTCGGCATCGAATCTCGCCATGGCTTCGGTCGGGTCTTCCGAACCTCCGAGCATCGAAATCAGCCAGTCGTAAGCGCCGCCCATGACTCCCGAATTACCTTCGACTACCCATCGGTTGCTCACGGCGTGCCGGCCGGTCCAAAGGGTGCGGGTCGAATCAAGGGTCAGTTGGTTGGTCACGCACTGAACCGGCGTGCTCCACCCGGTGGCGATCCCGGCGTGGTTTGGCTCTGAAACGCCCATGCCGACCAAAGCTGCCTGAGTGTCGGGGCCGGCCTTGATCACCGGGATGGCCTCCTGCAAGCCGAGTTGGTTAGCGGCAACTTTGGACATCCCGCCGATTACGCTGCCCGGTGTGCTTACCGGGGGGAATATCGACACGTCGATCCCCAGTTTCCCTGCGATGACGCTGGCCGGTTGGCCCGTGGTTAGCTCCCCAACGCCGGAATCTATGGCCAGCCCTGTGTCGATCGTCAGGGCCCCGGTGAGGCGGTACGCCAGCCAGTCTGCGATGCCAAAGGCCGACCTCGCCCGTTCAGAGAGCCGAGGCGCCTCCTCCTTCATCCACATCAATCTGGCCCACCAGGTCAGGAAGCCAGGGCCATGTCCAGTGAGGTTCCAAAGATCGTCGCCCGCCACGGCGTCGACCTCGCCACCCTGAAAGACGGCCCTCATGTCTTTGTTCGGCCCTGCGTAGACCTCGCTTCCCGTCTCATCGAGCATTACGAGGCCGTGTCTTTGACTGGCAACACCGACGCCTTTGATGGACGCTGCTGGAATTCGCGACGCGTGAATTGCTTCCTTTACGGCTTCAACCGCGAGATTCCAAACGCGGACGGGATCGAATTCGAGCGCCGTGTCGGGAGCGCCGTCGGGCTTGTAGTAAGCCACCGGACGGTTCGCAACCGCGACCGCTGCGCCTGTGGCCTTTCCAACGGCGGCCCGCAAGTGGCTCGTTCCGAAATCAAGAGCCAGGAAGTGCGGCCCGGAAGCTTTATGCCCCACGCCTGCGCTCCCATACTTCTGGATTGACGAGATTTATCGGTCTGACCCCCCGTTGATATCGCAACAGGTCCCCCGCGATCGCCTCTGAATGCCGAACTATCGTTTCGTTGGTAGCGCCTCCGATATGCGGTGTCAGGACCACGTTGTCGAGCGAAAGCAGTGGGTATGAGGGTTCGACCGGATGTGTGGGGAAGATGTCGAGGCCGGCGCCGCCTGTCCGTCCGGCGCGAAGGGCGGTCTCCAATGCGCGTTGGTCCACCAACTCCGGGGCCGACACGTTGATCAGGATCCCGCCCGGTTTCATCCTCTCGATCCGTTCGGCGGTCAGCAGAGGTTCGCCATCGCGTGGCGGCGGCGCGTGCAGTGAGATTACGTCCGCGGACTCGATCAGGAAGTCGAGCGTGCACCACGTCGCCCCCAGTTTCTCGGCCTGGGACGGCGGAACGTAAGGGTCATAGGCGATCACGTTCATTCCGAGGGCATGGCACAACGCGCTCACCCGGCGACCGATTGCACCGAGTCCTACGATGCCGGCCAACTTGCCGCCAAGCTCGCGCCCGCGGAGTTCCCGATACGGCCCGGTGGGAGACTCCCACGAGCCTGAGCGAACGTACTTGTCCGACTCCGGAATCCGGCGCGCTACGGCGAGCATCAGGCCGACGGTCAACTCAGCGACGGCGATGGCGTTTCGACCGGGCGCGTTGACCACTACCACGCCGCGTTCCGTCGCCGCGTCGACGTCTATCTGATTAACCGCGGCCCTGCATATTCCGGCGAATCCCAGTCCCGGGGCCAGGTCGAACGTCTCCTCAAACAGAAAATCGCCTTCTACCACTACGGCGCTGACCCCATCCCGTGAAAGACGGGCGCCGAGTTCTTCCGGGTCCTGCATCGTCCCGGTTTCAAGCCAATCTTCGTGGACCACGTCGACGCCTGCCGCAACGAGTTCGGCAATCGCCTGTTCGGTGAACGGCGCAAGCAATAACGCTCGCACGGCGTTCAGCCCTGCCCCTTAAGGTGTTCGATTGCAAGGTCGGCTGCCATGTTGCCGCTTCGCACGGCGCCCTCCATCGTTGACGGCCATCCCGTGTCGGTCCAGTCACCGGCCAGAAAAAACCCCGGTTCGGCGGTCTTTTGCGGGAGGCGGTACCTGCCGGATCCGGGTACGACGCGAAATGTGGCGTCGAGCATCTTTACAACGAGGAACCTCGTCACATCGGCGGCGGCCGCAGCCGGGAACAACCTCGCCATTTCGGCCGTAAACAGTTCCCGAAGCTCGGCCTTAGGCATGTCTTTCCACTTCCACGCCCCGCTGAGCGAAATAACGATGTGCTGACCCCCGTCGTCATCCTCCGTCTCTCGCATCCCCGTCACGTTGAACACCCACTGCACCGGAGTGTCGATGGCTGCAACGAACATATCATTCATGATCGGGCGGTCGTACCAGACGTGTACACCCACGATGGGCGCTGTCTGCACCATCCCGGCCTGTGAGAAGAAGGAGTTCCCGCGGCGGCTGTCGGGCAGGACCTCCAGCAACTTGTCCGGCATCAGCGCAACGACGCATGTATCCGCCCGCATCGTCTCGCCTCCTGACGTTCGCAACTGAATGTGCTCGCCATCGAACTCGATCTCATCGACGCCGGCGCGGCATCGTACCTCTCCACCGGCGGCGTGTATGAAGTCCGAAGCCGCGTTTCCCGCAAGGCTCGACAGGCCGACCAACGGGTAGCCGATGGCGGCGTTATGCGGAGCGCCCATCAGGGCGGTTTGAAACAGCATCACGCCCATGTCCACGCTTACGTCTTTGATGTCGTCATTCAGAGCCGGCAGGGTGATGAGGTTCCAGAAATTGTCGATCGTCTCGTCATTCTGCATGTGTCGCCTGAGCCAGGAGTCGAACGTTTCATCTTCCATCGGCCCGCCCGTCTCTCTTTTTGCCAGGCGGATTCGCAAAAGACCGTAAAACAGCCGCAGTTTTGCCGCTAGCGACAGGTGGCCGTAGAACAGAAGGGCCTTTAGATTCGCCAACGAACCGGGCAGGGCGTTTGCCTTCAGGCGAGACATTTTTCCGTTTCGCAAGACGGGCGCGTCCAGCCGATTCGGCACCCTGACGTTGTTCTGGGCGCCAATCGTCTGCAGGAACCCCTGATACTCGGCACATGCGCCCACGAACACGTGCTGCCCGTTGTCTACCTCTACACCCGTTTCCCGATCCTCGAATGAGTACGCTCTGCCACCCAAAAAGGGCCGCCGTTCGAGCAACAGGGGTTTCCAGCCGGCTTCCGCCAACCTGACGGCTGCCGCCAGTCCGGCGAGTCCGCCGCCAACCACCACGGCCTTTTGGTGGTTCAGGACAGGATCGGAATCCGGCATTGAATCCACAGTTTTGCCGCCAGGGCCGCCTTGGCCGTCCTGCTAAGGCTGATCCTCTGGCTGAATACGTCGTAGTCGGCTGCTTCGACGCGCCCCAGCAACCGCAGATAAACAGACGACATGGTCCTGGGACACGCCCGCGATCTCCTGTCCAGCAAGGGGAAGAGCAACGATCCTCGCTCGAAATAGCGGCGGGCCCGTTCTATCTGAAACCTCATCAGGTTCCTGAACGATTCGTTGATCGTGCCGGCCATAAGGTCAGACTCGGCATACCCGTGTTTATCCAGCTCCTCGCCGGGTAGGTACACACGCCCGGCCCGGGCGTCTTCGGCCACGTCGCGGATGATGTTCGTTAGTTGCATCGCGATGCCGAGGTCGACCGCGTATTCCACTGCGCGCTTGTCGGTATACCCGAACACCTCGATACAGATGAGTCCCGGCGCGCTCGCAACCCGGCGGCAATATTGGGCCAGTTCGTCGAACGTCTCGTAGCTGTTGTTCGTGAGGTCCATCTCGCAGCCATCGACAACGTCGGCGAAGTGGGCCATGGGAATTCCGAAACGTTGCTGGGCATCCGCAATAGCGGTCCAGACGGGGCCGTCTGCCCGGCCATCGTACGCTTCTTGTAATTGCTCCCGGACGCGGGCGAGGTCAGTCTCTGCCGTCTTTCGCCTGTCAGGTTCGTCCACGATGTCGTCGCACATGCGGCAAAACGCGTACGTTGCATAAATGGCGTACCGCTTTTGGGGTGGCAAGGTCAGGAACGCGTAATAAAAGTTCGTAGAACTCGCCTTGGTGATGGCTTGGCATTCCAGATATGCCCGATTGACCTCTGAGGGATCCGGAACCCCAGTTTTTGGTGTTGTTTTGATTGACGCCATTTGGATGTCTTCAGGCCGAAGGGGTTCAGTCCGTTCAGTCAAATAGGCGATGTGCCAGCGGTGAAAGCCCTATCTTCGACCGGATCCACGCACCCGCCAGCAGTCTCGCCTTGCCCGACTTCGACAGGGTGGGACGGCGGGTAAGTACATCATAGTCCTGCCGTTCGATGGCCTTGACTATGGACAGCCCGCCGGCTGTGAATAACGCGATGTCGATACGCGCGGGCTTGACCACCCTGGGTACCAAGGCGTACCCGCGGCGGAACAGGTCTTTAGTCCTTTCGACTTCATACCGCATCAGCTGCCGAAATTCCAGAGTAGGAACGCGCCGTTCGATTACGTCTTCCCCGACCCCGTACTCCGACATGTCCGACTGGGGTATGTAAATCCGGTCGATCGAGTAGTCTCTCGCGACGTCCTGCCAGAAATTCGCCAGCTGAAGCGCGGTACAGGTGTAGTCGGACAGCGCGTGCAACTCAGGCTCGCGGTGGCCGAACACGTACAGGACGATTCTTCCGACAGGGTTGGCCGAGTGGTCGCAATACTCGAGCAGTTCCTGATAGTCGGGGTGGCGCTTGATCCGTTGATCCCGGCGATTGGCCTCTATCAGTTTCAGAAACGGTTCCTGCGGTATGTCGAATTTTTCGACAGTTACCTGGAGGGCCTTGAAGTAGATATGGTCGGGGGCGCCGTCATAACAGAGGCGGAGTTGGCGTTCCCACTCATCCAATAGCGCCAGCTGGCCCGTTTTCGCCTCATCTCCGAGGTCGTCCACGCCGCGACAGAACGCGTATACGGAGAAAAAATGCTTCCTGACTTCCTTCGGGATCAGTCGAGTTCCGACGGAGAAGTTCTCGTAGTGAGACCTTGCCAACTCTTCACAGGCGCGGAATGCTGCCTCGGGAGTCGCGGCGCGACTATTGCTTTCCGCAAGGTCGATTCCCGGAAGATGCAAGGGGCCCTCAATTGGCCGTGAATACGCTGATAATCTTGCTCAACCCGGCTTCAGACGCCCATCAACTGCAATATACGCAGTGGGTTTTCGGCTCATCCAACTCGAGGTTGAGTAGCTCGAACTCCGTGGCGATTGAACTAAGGGCTGAGGCCGAACGTCATGGCGCCTGACATGTCCGCTCGCTGTGGACATCGACGAAAGAACGGCTGGGACTGACCCCGGCAAGGTGAATTCAGGCCCTTAGTCCACGATCGGCGCGTTCGTCTCGCGGGGAGTACGTGTACCGCGATTGTAGCGTCCCAGCGCGAGCAGGGGCCAGTAGATGCGGTACATATGGTACTTAATCATGAATCCTGACGGCAGTTCGGTCGGAAGCAGTTCCGCCGGGTTGCCGTTCGGCGACGTGAATTTTCTGTCCCCTGTGCCGTAACCCGGGAAGCCGGTAGCGGTGTACTGCGGCTCATCCCAGGTACCGTCTTCAAGCTGCGTCTTCACGAGGTAGCGGGCGCCCCTGTTAACCGCATCGCCCGAGTGCCTGCCGGCAGCCATCAACGACATCATCGCCCAGGCCGTTTGAGATGCCGTGCTTTCACCGACGCCCCTCAAACCCGGGTCTGCGTAGGACGCGCAGGTTTCACCCCATCCACCGTCTGAATTCTGGCGGCTTTCCACCCAATCCGCGGCTAGTTGCACCCTCGGATCGCTCATGTCGTGGCCTATAGATTCCAGGGCCGGCAGGACGGAGGCGGTCCCGTACAAATAGTTGACTCCCCACCTGCCGAACCAGGGGCCGTCTTCCTCCTGTTCAGACCATATGTAGTCGAGCGCACTCTTGACCGACGCGGAGTCCGTCGGCCAACCGAGTATGCTGATCGCTTCGAGGATGTGGGCTGTTACGTCCACGGTGGGTGGGTCGATGGTCTCGCCGAAGTCGAAAAACGGCAGCTTGGTCGCAATCAGGGAGGTGTTGTCCTTGTCGAACGACCCCCATCCGCCGTTCTTGCTCTGCATGCTCAACAGCCACCGCATGCCCCTGTCGATCGCCGCGTCTCGTTCGGCCCCCAGGCTTGTGCCGGCCTGGGATATGGCTATCAGAATCTCGGCCGCATCGTCGGTGTCAGGGTACGTCTCGTTGAAAAACTCGAATGCCCAGCCGCCGGGTTCCTGATCCGGGACTTTCACTGTCCAGTCGCCGGGTGTGCGAATCTGCCTGTCAACCAACCAGTCCGCCGATTTGACCAGCATGGGATCGTCCGGATCCACTCCTGCGGCGTGCAAAGCGTTCAGCGTGAGGCACGTGTCCCATATTGGTGAAACACAGGCCTGCAACCGCCAAGTCTCTTCGTCCTCAATGGCGAACCCCTCAAATCCTGCCAGTCCGTTGCGCATGACCGGATCGTTCAGGGAATAGCCCAACTGGTAGAGGGCTATGAGTGAGTAGACCCATGGCGGCTGTATGCCGCCCCAGCTGCCGTCAGCTTCCTGGCGTTCGATTATCCAGCGCTCGATCTCGCGCAGGGCCTTGCCTCTCACCGGAATCCACAGCAATCGCTCGGCGGCCTGAAGCAGGCGGTCGCCGGCGTACAGGACACGCTCCCACCCAAAGCCGTTGGGCAATGGAATCGTGTAGGCGGCGTTGTCCCTCCCGTTCACGTATAGCTCATCGATCTCAGCGCCGGCCGGTAGGTGGAATATCGGTTTTTGGGACAGAATCACTGTCATTGGCACGACGGTGCCGCGAGCCCAACTGGCGAACGAGTAGACGTTGAACGGTAGCTGCTTGGGCACAAATATCAATTCGGGCGCGATGTACGGGGTGCCCGACCATTCCCATTGGCCCAGCAACGCGAGCCATATCTTGGTGAAGCTGCGGGTCTTTTCGACACCCCCCTTCGAGAGGATCAACTCCCGGGCCCGCCGCATCGGCGGCGAATCGGGGTCCCGTCCGGCCAACTTCAGGGCCGTATAACACTCCACAGTAGTGCTCAGATCGCTGGCGGCCCCGTAGTAAAGCCGCCAACCCCCGTCTTCACCCTGCAGTCGTTCGATGTGGCGGGCGATCTTGTTCCACCGTTCGGGATTCGACGCGCCGAGGATGTGTGTGAGAAATATGTACTCGGCCTCCATAGTGGGGTTGGATTCGAGTTCTCCCCACCAGTAGCCGTCTTCATGCTGGGACTCCCGAAGCAACGAGATCGTTCTCGCGATGGCGTCCTCTACAGACGCCGCCGGAATCTGAGGCGATGGCTGTCGCGGCATCCCGGTGCGAAACGCCGGGACCGCGAGCGCCCGCTGAGCTTGTGACGCGATCGTCAATCCGTAGCCCGTAGTTCCCCGGCGGCCTTCGCCGGGAGTCGGGTGGCGGCGTATCCGTGCTTCGAGAACCATCGCACGGCGCGCGCAAGGGATTCGAGGGCCGGGCGTTGGTGTAGTCCCAACTCGCGAACTGCCTTTGAACAATCCACGTACATTGGACGCTTCGCAACGTGGAGACCCTCGGTGGGGATGTAGGGTTCGCCGCGCAGCAATTTGCCTTCGAGCAGTTCGTCGAACATACCCAGCGCAAACGCGACGGCATAAGGGACACGGACCGGCCAACGGCGGAGACCGGTCACCTGTGTCAACAACTTGTAGATCCCCAGCAACGAATGGTTTTCGCCTCCTAAAATGTACCGTTCGCCGGGTCGGCCGTCCGTGAACGCGGCAACGTGCGCGTCGGCAACATCGTCCACGTCGCATATGTTCATGCCTGTGTTCACGTAACCGGGAAATCTGCGCTTCAAGAACTCAAGAATGATGCGTCCGGTTGGGGTTGGCCGCCAATCTCCCGGACCCACAGGTGCGGTGGGGTTGACCACCACCACCTCCAGTTCACTCGAGTTGAACGACAGGGCGGTCTGTTCGCCGAGGAGCTTCGACTTTTTGTAGTCGCCGTGGAGGTCATCCAGTTCCGCAAGGTTCGTCTCGTCGGCGACCCGCTCCGGACCGGGCCACTTGAGCGTCGCCACGGTGCTCGTGTGCACGACCCTCCTCACTCCTGCCCTGCGCGCCGCGTTGACGACCGTCTTAACGCCGTCGACATTCGTTTTGTAGAACACTGAACGGTCACGCGCCCAGAAGGCGTAGTGGCCTGCGACGTTGAAGAGGCCGTCAACCCCTTTGAGCCCGCGCTTGAGAGCCGTTTCGTCCGACAGATCGCCTGTAAAAGGGCGGACTCCGATTTTCTCCAAAGCCGAGGCGTCGCGGCCGGGGCGTACGAGAGCGCGAACTTCGTGACCTGACGCAGCAAGCCGCCTGGCCAATGCGCCGCCTATGAAACCGGTAGCGCCGGTGACCAGGAACTTCATCCCCCGACTCCGGCGCGGGTTCGGCCGCCGGCCGTGCCATCGATCTCGTTGCTGAATTCCCGGCAGAATCTGGTGAGGGTGCCGCGTGCCGCGCGCGCGGCACCTTTGAGTTCGATCAACGTCGGCAACTGCCACGGCCTTTTCGTCAAGTACTTGACGGTCGGCCACACTCTCCGATCCGACGGCCCCTGCGAAATCTCTACAACCAAGGGCGGAAGGTTGTAGTCCATGACATCGACAATGGACCTGACGACAAGGAACGGAATACCCGCCTTCGCTGCGATGGCGCATACAGTGTGACTTTCGAGATCCACGGCTGCGACGCTCAATCGGTCGCCGATCCAACTCTTCATGTTCGCGGTCCTGGCTATCGAAGGCAACGACACGAGGAGGCCGGACGCGGAGTCGATCCCAGCCATCTCCACCACTACTCGTGCGCAGGACAGCATGTGTGCGTCGGGGGATATAGGCTCGGACATTCCTTCAGAATTCCAGGTAATCGGAGAGCCTTCAATGTGAGAGACCGTTGTGGGGATTACGAGGTCTCCTCTCCGCAAGGCAGCGCGCGTCCCGCCTGCAAAGCCGACAACGAGGAGCTTTGGATCTTTGACGTTGTTAATGGCCCAATTCGCCGCGGCTTGCGCGCGGAGATGACCGACGCCGCTTGTGACGGTCATGAACTGGGCGCCGGGCCTTCCATTGTCGAAATTGCCGGAGAATGCCCGAAATCCGTCCGGTGTGGGGACTTCGCGTGCATCCCCGGCTTGAAGGATGCCCGAAACTTCTTCTTTAAGGGCAGCGAATATCAGCAACATCCGTATGCACCGCGCAGGAATGCTGAGAATAACGCCAAGCGAACCCCAGTGGCGCAACGCTCCAGCGGGTAGTTAGCCCGCGGTTATTCCACTCTTGGTCAAGGCGCCGCCGCGCACCAGAGCTGCGGCGTCGACGGGATTTGAAAAAGCGCTGAATATTGTGGTTGATTCGAATCCGCAGTGCATCATGCAGTTGGCGCAACGAGAGTCTTTCTCTGCGTTTCCGTAGTTGTCCCAGACTTCGTCCTGCATAAGGTCGCCCAGGTTCTGGGTGTGCGAATCGGCCAACGGGTAGCAGGGATTACGCCATCCCATAATCGTGTACGTGGGATTGGACCAGGCCGTACACGTTTTGATTTCCCGCTCACCTCGGAGGAACTGAAGGTACAGAGGGTTGTTGTAGAGCTTGATGTCCTTGGTCAGCTCCGGGTCGAGGACCTTCTTGAAGATCTCTTTCGCTTCCTGCTTCTTCAGGAATAGTTGCTGATTCGGCACGCTTTCGTAGTCGTATCCCGCCGTCACCATGGCGCCTTCAAAGCCCATCTCGGTGGTCATTCGCCACAGCGAATGTAGATCGTTAGCGTCGCTCCCTGTGAACAACGTTGTGTTGCTACAGACGCGATACCCACGCTCAACGGCACGCTTGGCGTTCATCATCGCGATCTTGTAGACACCTTTGCGGGACACCGCGACGTCGTGGTGTTCGCCCGTGCCGTCGAGGTGAATCACCCAGGCGAAGTACTTGGAAGGCGGTATCTCCTTCATCATCTTGCCCATGGTCAGGGCGTTGGTGCACACGTAAACGAACTTTTTGCGTGCGGTCAGGGTGTTGACGAGTTCGGGCAGGTGGGGCCAGATCGTTGGCTCGCCCCCGGCGATGGACACGACGGGAGCGCCGGAGTCATCCACGGCAGCCAGGCAATCCTCCGCGGTGAGCTGCTTGTGGATTACAGACTCATACTCGCGGATTCGCCCGCATCCCTCGCAAGCCAGATTGCATGCCTCCAGCGGCTCGAGCATCGTTACCAGCGGGAATCGCTTACGGAGCTTGAGATACTTGTTCTTGATTATGTACCAGCCCACCCTTAAGGCGAGCTCGACGGGTCTGGCCATGTCTGACTCCTTCTTAACCGGGTTCGGCTGTTACATACCTCTGCCCAACGTCAACTGTCCCTCACCAGCAAGTAGTCTCCCAGTTCCTGGAACTCCCTTGCGGAATCTCCAGACAACTTGAGTGACCTTAACACGGAGCGGGCGCTCTGCCATCGTTCGGTCGCCAGTCGATAACAGTAGTCCTGCGTATTGAGCGCCCCCATGATCTCCAGCACTTGCTCTACGTCCTCTTCGTCAACGGCGTCCGAGCCGTAGATTCGTTCGAGTTCATCACGGGCCGCTCCGGAGGCTTCGTTGATGGCGTGGACGGCCGGCAGAGCCTTCTTCTTGCGCCGTATGTCAGAGCCAACGGGCTTCCCTGTCTCAGGCCCGCCCCAGGTCCCCAGGACGTCATCCTGTATCTGAAATATCCTACCCAACTCATACCCGACCCGGCGCAGCCCGGCGGCGACTGCTCTGTCCGGCCCACCGTCGCTACCGACCAGGGCGCCGAGGTAGCTCGATGTTTCGATCAACGCTCCGGTCTTGCGCTCGATCATGTCGAGGTACTCGCCGATCGTTATCGACGGCCTGGTTTCGTATGAAACATCAAGGAACTGGCCCTCGATCATCCTGAGATAGTTTGCCGTCAGGACATGACACGCTTCGATGCAGACCGTTTCCGAAACGCCGTGCTCGGCCAGTCGTTGAATCGCCAGGTCCGCAACTTTGAGCATCAGGTTGCCCGACACCACCGCTGTCGGCTCCCCCCAGACGGCCCATACGGTCAGGCGGTGCCTCCTATAACGGTCGCCGTCCTCTACGTCGTCATGAATCAGCGAAAAGTTGTGAACGTATTCGAGGGCCACAGCCGCAGGCAGGGCGCGGGACACGTCTCCCCCCGATGCCTCGCAGGCGAGAAGGCAAAGTGTCGGTCTTACCGCCTTGCCGCCACCCGAACCGGTGGAATTACCCTCGCTGTCCACCCAACCCATCATGTAACGCAGGGCGTCATAGACGGCTGGTTCCGGCCGGTCCAGTTCCCGGCGCAACGCCTCTTCGATTAACGGTTGATAGCGGGCAAAGAATCCCGGCATCCCTTGTGGGGCGGGGCGGACCGTTTCGGACGAATCGGAGGGAATTGCTGCCACTCTGGACAATTCCACTGCTCCTTGATTACCGGGGTGGCGGGCGACCCCGTCCGCTAAGTGAAATTTTAAGGCGGAGAGGTCAACAAACACGCCCGGATGCTAGCAACCGACGCGAAATGGTGTCAATTGGATCACGACGCGGTACCGG
>JAKZUY010000189.1:0-2629 GCA_047516345.1 Dehalococcoidia bacterium
GGCGTCCCGTTGTTGGCAAACGCAACCCGCCCTTTGTCCCGGGACTTAAGGGTCTATAATTCACAGCGTGAGCTTGGACCGTATTCCGTCTTCGAATTCGGTCAACGTTACAGGAGAGCCCCCCGTCAGTCCTTCGGTAGCTCTCTCAAGCGTCGTGACGTGGACGCTATCTCTCACGAGCCTGAAGCGCCCGTTAGTGGGGTCTTCCTCGAAGTCTACCGTGAACCACGCTATGTCCCCGCTCGACAGATCTCCGACCTCCTCCATGTGCCCCAGGGACTGGAAGAAGTGCTTGTCTACTACTACCACCATCTTCTTGCCCCATCGACGGAGCGTAGGCACCTTGATCTGCAACTGTGGCATTAGCCTCTTTGGCCCACTACTCCGATAGTCGGGTCGTCGTATCTGCCCCGGGAAGGGCGGCTGCTCTCCTTCGTAGTTCCTGATGCTTCTGAACTCTTCACCCATGCTCCTACCGGAGAAGTAGACAGCTTGAATTTCCAGGGCGCACCAATTGAGCGCTGCCGTGCCGGCCTCCTGATTCGCCAGAACCATGTCTATCCGCCCCACGTGCGTGTTTCCATCTTCGGCCTTCAGGAAGCCAATCTCGGTGGCTATGGCGGGTGTAGAAGTACCCAGAACGAACTCGCCCACCCATTGAAAGATCGTCATGTCCTCTTCAAATCGCCGGGGACAGAGAACCCTCAGTCCGGCCTCAGCACCCGATACGGGGATGGCCACACCATCGGCATCTTCATACGATCTGAACGAACAGACACCGCCCTTCTTCGTGCATGCTCCCCCACCCATCCGAAAGGGGCATGGGTGGGAACCGGACCCAGCGGCATATGAGCGGCGTTCTTCCCGCGTCAGACCGGCGAATGAATGTCCGTACCACTCACCTATCCCGAAGCGTCGAGGCCGCGTCACGGTGTTAGCTCGTGGGACGTGATGAGCAATTCGTACATCACAGCATGGTGCGTGTTCTTCATTGGAACCTTGGCCAGGTGGAATCCTCGCCCGCGCGCCATCTCGATGACGTCGGAACTCTCGTCGTAGGTCATCATGAATACGCCTTGTACCCGTGACATTCGCTCGAACAGGTCCTCGTGGTCGATCTCGTTGTACGTATACAGACGCCTTCCCGCCCGCTTGCCGGCGGCGGTGTAGGGAGGGTCGATGAAGAACGCGGCCGCCTCGTTGTCCTTGCACAGTTCCACGAGGCTCACACCGTCTCCCTGGAAGAAGTCGAGCCGCTCGGCATAGCTACCTATGGCGCGGATGCGCGTCGCTAGAGTGTCAGGGTACCAGCGGGAGGAAATCCCATGCCCGTTCTCTCCCTCCTTCATCACCGAAGCGCCCTTGGCCATTATGCCACCCCGACTGACCCTGTTCCGCAACAGGGTTCGAAAAGCGGCGTCCATGCCGGACGCCCCTTCATCCGCGAACATCGCATTGACGTTCTCTGGAGTTGCCACGAATCCCTCAACCCGCCTCGCCAGTTCCTCGGCGTCGTCGAGCATGCACTGCCAGAGATTGGATATGTCCGGGTCCCTCTCGCAAAGTACTGCACGATCTACATAGCAGTCCATTACCGCCGTTAGGGATGCGATCCCGCCACCGGCAAATGGCTCGACGAATACCTCTGGGCGGAAGTCAAGCCCCGCCAGATACTTCCGTATTTCGGGCACGAGCCACGTCTTGCCGCCAGGGTAGCGCAGAGGGCTACGCTGCGGGACCGACGCAACGTTAACAGCCGTATCGGACAGCACCGGAATCGCCTGCGCGAATTCCGATTCAGTGCCGCTTCTGGCCCCTTCTTCCTTGAGGGAGGCCGCGCCGTTCGGGGACGATACCTCGTCCCCTTGGGTGATTGTGGACATGTCCGTTCGGGTTACTGTCATTGACGGTCTATGTCCTCTCCATAATCGCCAAGGCCATTGCGATTCTCCGTCCTAGTCCCGACGGGGTCTGTCGCCTCGTAATCTCTGACGGCAGCAACCGCCGAGCCCGGCGAAGCCGCGGCGCTCACATGCAGCTGCCGTCCAATAGCTCCCAGGGCGGCGTCCATCTGGTCAAGCCACGAGCGATGCTGAACGTCCAGAACGCGATCAACCTGCGGCAGATGCCACCCCAAGCGTCGGGCCAACTCCGCTTTGGTGATGTCCTGGTCTCTCATGCTCTGATACAGCATTACCTTCACGGAAGTCAGGGTCGGCAGTATGGCGTAGGCTGCGCCACGGGACGGTGGGGGAACCCCAAAAAAAGATCCGCGCTTCCTACCCGGGATTTCCCATATTGGGAGTCTTCAAGGCTCAAAGGGCAGTCCAAACGAGATGATAGCATCACTTTCAGGTCCTGCGCAGCCACGCGAGCTCCGACGGTTCGTAGCTAACGACGAGGGCCTACGATGTGACCGTTTTTGTGTCGAGCTCGACACCCGGTGTTGTCCGGGATTTGGGCCTTCAGGTGGACGAGGGAGGAATCGAACCGCCATCGTGTGCC
This sequence comes from Dehalococcoidia bacterium, assembly GCA_047516345.1. Lineage (GTDB taxonomy): Bacteria > Chloroflexota > Dehalococcoidia > Lucifugimonadales > Lucifugimonadaceae. The sequence continues at coordinate 2,506 of JAKZUY010000189.1, forward strand.
ACTCGTGGACGGTTGACCGCTTCCCACATTTCTCATCGGGGCCGGACGCGGCAGAAGGCTGATGCCTCTGACGGCCTCGGAGCCCAAGAGCTTCACCCCCATAGCCGGCAAGAGGATCCTAGAC
>JAKZUY010000190.1:0-3442 GCA_047516345.1 Dehalococcoidia bacterium
ATCCCCGGGAAATTGCGTCTCTGGGCGAACGGGCAGATCGGATGATGTCCGAGGGCGCCTACCCACTGCTCGACCCGAATATGAACGTCCCCTGGCCGTTCATTTGAACCAGGTTAGGGACGCCGCCAATTCAGAACGTAGGTGCGGGTTTCAAACCCGCCTCGGGCCTCGCCCATTAGCGGGGTTGTCGGCATCCTCAGGCTATTCCCGGCGCCCCATGCCGTTCCATACGCCCCCCGTGCAATTCGGCGCGCCCCATGCCATTCCGCGTGCCCTCATGTCATTACGCAGTGAGGAATCTCAAGACCTTGTCCAAATACAAGCATGTCGGGGGCAATGCGGCTTAACGCAAGGATGTATTGATTGAATGGCGCCGCGACTGCCAGTCACGGGCTTGGATTCCTCGACTTTGCTCGGAATGACAGATATACGCGTACGGAATGACGTGTAGGTGTTCGAAACGACGTGTAGGTGTTCGGAATCACTATGGCCTTGCGATGGCCGCACGAGGTGATGCTCGCATCCCGCAGGGCTGGCTTATTTCGGGCGCCTGATGCGGCGGATCAGCCGGCGGTGCAATGGTCGTCGCCTTGGTTTGATGTTCGCGGCCAAAAATGCGGCCGTCTCAGGCGCGCCGCAGATGACTGCGCCGTGCCACGCGCGCATCCGGCGGGAGGTTGCTACGTCCAGCGTATAAGGCGCGCCCCATCCTGTCAGCGGGGCCCATTCGCGTTTTTCATTCAACGCATACACCGAGCCGCCTGATTCAGTTACCAACAGGGCGCCTGCCGCGAAATCCCAAATTTTGGCAGGCCCCGTCACCGAGTACTGCATCATGCCCGCCGCTACCATGCACACCTCGTAGGCAGCGCTGCCGTAAGAGCGCGGATCGCCGTATGCTTTCCGCAGAGGTTTGCCTATTTCGTATTGGAACGACAGGCCGAACGGCACCCCCACCAGCCGACCTGATACCGGCGCTCCGTTTTCTCCAGCCGGTCTGACTTTCATGGACTCGTTGTCTCGCCAGGCGCCTCCATTCAGATACGCGTGGAAGAGGCGAAACCCGTTCTTCGACGGCCATGGAACCCACACCGCGCCTGCGACAGGCGCTCCCCGGTAAAGTACGGCGACCGATACCGCATGCACAGGCACGCCGTTCACGTAGTTGGTGGTGCCGTCGACGGGGTCGACAGCCCATACGAAGTCGGTTGCAGGCGGTTCCTGGTCGGGGGCGTCCTCTTCGCCAAGGACCATGTGGTCGGGGAATCGGGCGGCGATAGCGTCGGCTATAAGTTGCTGGCTGGCCCGGTCGACGTCCGTGACAAGTGTTTTGTCGATTTTGGACGAGACATCGAGAGGGCCGCCGAATCTCTCCGCAACCATTGCTCCGGCATTCTTCGCCGCGGTACAGGCCGTGTCGTGAAGCGCGGCGAGCAACTCCGGGCTGAGAGGGGATTCCTGATGATTAGTTGACATGATGTTGCATATCCTGGTTGGTGGAGATCGCGGCCGCACAGGGAGCGGCGCGGTGAAGCGTGGATTCCGAAAGTTTCAGGGCTTATCGAGTTGGACCGCGTCGGCCCTCGACGTTAGAATTCTAAACGTCAATCGGAGGCAGGCTGTTTTGGCAGGTTTACGACGACGGCCCGCATACGCAAAGACGCTGGGGAGGCAGGAATTGGCATCATTTTCCAGGATGCGATTCAAAAAAGACACCGGTCTTGTAACTCGCATGTACTTCACCATGTTCATGTTGGGCATCCTGTACGGCGTTTTCGCCCTGTTCCTGTGGGGCGTCAACTTTCCGATCGTCCTGATAGGGGTGATCGTTGGTCTGTTGGTCGGCGTTCAGTACTTCCTCTCGGACCGGATGATCATGTGGTCGACTGGCGCCAAACGGGTCGATCGCTCTCAGGAACCGGAGCTGTTCGCGATGATCGAACGAGTAGCGAGCAAGGCCGACATGCCGATGCCAAAGGTGGCGGTCATCGACAGCATGGTGCCGAACGCGTTCGCTACCGGCCGCAATCCAAAGAATGCCCTCGTAGCCGTGACGGCCGGAATCAGGCACCGCCTGTCCGACCGCGAGCTGGAAGCGGTGCTGGCCCACGAGATCGCCCACGTGCGAAATCGCGACATGCGGGTGCTGGCGATTGCCAACTTTCTCGTGACAGTAACCAGCTTCCTGATGACCATGCTTTTCTGGAACATGCTGTTTGGCGGTTTCGGAGGCCGCCGAAGCAACCAATCGGGCGGAATGCTTCTCGTATACCTGGTGACGATAGTGGTCTACTTCCTCGGCCAGCTTCTCGTACTGGCGCTTACACGGTATCGTGAGTACGGTGCGGACCACAGCGGCGCCGAGATATCGGGTGACCCGGGCGCGTTGGCAAGCGCGTTGGAAAAGATCAGCGGCACCATGGCTCGAATCCCCGACGAAGACTTGAGAAAGCTGCAGACCGCCAACGCCTTCATGATTATCCCCGCTGCGCTAAAGGGCGGTTCGGCGATGCAACTGTTTTCAACCCACCCGCCCGTTGAAGACCGCATCAAACGTCTTAGGGAACTCGAAAGACGCGCACGATGGGGCATGAGCTAGCCCGTGCGTTGGTTCCTTTCCGGGCGGCGGAAGCCGCGGAACGACTGGGACGCAATGTCCACGGTCATTCGCGCCGAGTCCCGACTTCGGGTCAAGGGAGAGATTGCCCCGGCTCGCAGAGCGGGCATCGTATACAGGGACTCGGAAGACAATGAGTTCCTGGCCGATCTTGAGTCGCAGTTGCGGACCGTGCTCCACACCGGTGAAGGGGCGACCAAGACCGCATTTGACCTGATGGACGACGATCAAGGCATGAAATGGATCGTCCTCGAGGACGGTAACTTTCAGGACCTGGTTTCTTCCACCTACACCGTGGGCAATGCCATGGGGGCCAACGACGCATCGGATAATCTTCTGGCCGCAGTGTTCGAGCTGTATTTCACTGGCGCTGTGGGCGACGACACCTTTAGAACGGCGTCGCGAACCTACTGGATCTATCGCTATGACCGGAGGGCTTTCTATCCGTTCGTTCCCACGGGCGACGAAGAGGGCCAACGCGACCGGCCTGTCGAGGCCCAAATGGCAATGCTCATTCGCAAAGAGGGCATGGTGATCGAACGGTCGTTGGAAGAGTGGCTCGGCCTTTGGGGCATACCCTTCTGAACCGGCCCGTGAAGACGGTGGTGTGGGCAGCATTTGCCGCGGAATCGTCCCCGCAAACTCTCCCCGCGCCTGACGAGGACTGATCGACTCTGGCGATGGCCCAAATATCACTCGTTGTGCCGAACGGCGCAGACCCTGCGCCCTTCGCACATGCCATCGCCGTTTCAGGCGGACAGGCGACGCCCCTGTCACCCGGCGCGGCTTTGACCGATACGACGACCGGGTTGCTGCTTGCGGGCG
>JAKZUY010000191.1:0-3941 GCA_047516345.1 Dehalococcoidia bacterium
CGTGGTCTTGCGCCACAACCTGTTCGAGATTCAAACCGCCAGTGATCACGGGATCGACGCCATCCCTAAGATTTCCTTCACGCTTTCCAATGCGGACTCACAGTTGTCGCAGATCGAATCGGCTGTCGGCTTCAAGGGCGCCGGACTGAAGGCGACATTCCTCTTCTACGACCTGGCGGCAGATGTTGCGGCCAGCGAAAAGATGGTCGTGTTTCAGGGCGTCTTGAACCCACCGGACGAGATTCGAGAAGAGACGATTCGGTTGTCGGCAGTCAATCGCATGAACATGCAGCGGGTGCTGCTTCCCCCGGTGCGCATTCAACGCCGCTGTCCCTGGGCGTTTCCCGGTACGCAAGCCGAAAGGCAAGAGGCTGTCAAGGGCGGGACGGAAGGAATTTACTCGCGCCTTTATCGCTGCGGGTATTCGGCCGGAGAGACAGGGGGCGTCGGGAACTTGAACGCCGGGTCCGCGTTCACGGACTGCTCCTTCACGCGGTCGGACTGTATCGCGAGGGGGATGTTCGACCAGGACAGCCAGAGCGTGGTGACGCGACGGTTCGGCGGCATTGAGTTCGTTCCGGCCACCGTTCGGGTCCGTAGTCATGGGGAAAAGGGAACGCACGACTCTTCCGCGGTCGCCAACGAAGCTCGGTACAACGATTTTGTGCCTCTCCTTTACGGGACTGTCTGGGTTGAGCCGCCCATTGTATTCGCCCGCAACGACGGCAATCTCACTCGTATGGAAGTGCTCTTAGGCACGGGGCGCATCAACCAAGTGCTGAAGGTGCTAGTCAACAACGTCGAGATTCCCGAAGGCATCGCCGGCCGGGATATGACCGGCAGCGGGTGGTGGAACCTGGTCGCGGACGGAGGGCGGGCCGGAGGCTTCAACCCGAACTTTGTCGATCAGGCGGGCACGCCCCTCGGAGACCCCTACGGCAGCATGGCTACCCTGTCCGTTGTGGTTCCTAACCAGATCAACGACGGGCGCGTGCTGCCGCGGGTCAAGGTCTTGGTCGAGGGGCTGCGGCTCGAATCTTTTGACAGCAGCGGGGTATCCCAGGGGACCCAGTTTTCCGACAATCCCGCTTGGATCCTTCTGGACATCCTACGCCGCACGGGGTGGCGGCTGAGTGAAATTGACCTGGCGAGTTTTGCAGACGCGGCAGCTTTTTGCGACCAGACCATTGCCGCCACCGACAACAACGGAAACCCGGTCTCCGTGAAAAGATTTCAATGTAACCTCGCCGTTCGGTCGCGAAGGACAGCGGCGGACGTGATCCGCGGGGTGAGGAACAATGCGCGACTTCAACTCACCTATAGCTCGGACGGAGAGTTGGCCGTGCATGTCGAGAATTCGCTCTTGCTGCAACAGCCGACAAAGCCCGCTGGATCGAACGCGCCCAACATGGTCAACGGGGGTTGGCCGGCCTACGTCTATGCCGATGGATCAGTGCCCGGGTTGACGTCGGGAATCCTGCGCCGGTCCGACAACTCGTCTACGGTCCGAATGTGGTCGAGGCCTATCGTGGACGCGCCGAATCGTTTCTCCATCGAGTTCGCCGATCGATACAACGAGTACCAGCAAGACAGTCTTGCGCTGGTGGATGTCGACGACATTTCCCGCATCGGGCAGGAGATCACGGGACGCTTGGGGGCGGATGGGCTGCCGACGTTTGACCAAGCGGCCCGGATCTTGAAGTTTTTCCTGGACAAGTCAGTTCAAGGCAACCAGTACGTCGAGTTCGAAACGAGCGTGAAAGCCCTGGGGCAGCACGTCGGCGATTTGATCACCATCACCTACGCGAAGGAGGGGCTGGTCGACCGGCCGTTCCGAATCCTGAAGATTCAGCCCTCCACGAACTATCGCAGCGTTCGCATCACCGCGCAGGTTCACGACGACGCCTGGTACAACGACACCAACGGGCAACTGAGTTTGATTCCTCCTACCCGGCGCGAGCCCGAGTCCGAGCCCGGCGTGCCCGATCCGCTCTATGGTTACGAGTTCGATCCATTCGGGCGGGCCCAGTTTCAAATTGTCGAGTTCGAGATTCAGGGAACCGACGGCACGATCCTGACGGAAATCGAAGTCAGCTTCAATCCTCCCGAGGCAGGGAAGTCGCTAGCCGCGGGCATCCCCATTGTGAGTCTGCAGCCCAATATTCAGCCGACGGGGGGAACGCTCGCCGGCGGTCAGACTCTCTACTACGTGGTCACCGCGACGGACGCCGACGGGCTAGAGAGCAACCCCTCTTTCGCCGTGCGAGCCAAAATCCCAGCCGGGACTTCGACGAACACGGTGCAACTTACGGACCTAAGCTTTACGTCTGGGACAGCCAGCTTCAGCGTCTATCGGGGAGACCTGCCGACACGTCTGCTGCGGATCGCCTTGGGCCAAGCACCCGCGACAACCTTCACCGACACGGGCTTGGCGGATGAACTGATTGGCGCGCCGGACCCCAACTACGATCACGCAAACTTCTACTGGCGCCTAGAAGACGCCGACGAGCAGTTCGCCGATATCTTTGGGCCCGACTCGGTCGGCAGCACGCTGCTCAGCATGACGACAGACGCCTTGATCGGCCATACGGTCCGGCTGATACGAGGAAAAGGGGAAGACCAGGAAAGATCGATCACCAGCAACACCGCTACCACGGTGTTTGTCACGCCGGACTGGGACGTTGAGCCCGACGAGAGTTCGGTTTTCGTGATTTCGGAAAACACTTGGCACTTCGGCGGCCGCGCCCGGACTAGCCCTGCCCGCTTCGAAATTCCCAACCGCCGGGGTAGGGTGGCGCAGATTACCGGTCGCTCAGCCAACGCCCACAACGTTGAGTCGCTGGAAAGGTTGTCGATCGTCACGCGCTGGCGGATCGGGGGCGGCGGTTTGGGTGTTGCCGACACCGATGTGCCCTCTGACGCCTCCTTCGGAGTTTCGGTTCGAGGGGACGGCACGTTGGAGTTCGCCGGCATCGGGTTTTCGGTGTTGCAGAACACGCAAAGCATCGAGACGGGGACATTTCAGCTCTATTTCCGAGACGAGCTGTCCGGGCCGAGCACGACCTTGCTGGCGGCGGCGATTTCGACAACCGATACGACGCTGACGCTCAGCCAGGCCGGCCCGGCGGAGGTGAACGACCTGATTCAACTCGAGGGGGAGATCGTGAAGGTAACCGACGTCCAGGCCGGAGGGGCGCAGTACCTCGTGGATCGCGGGCAGTGTCAGAGTACGGCCGCGGCTCATGCCCTCAACACGCCTGTTTCCCATCTGCGGACGCGAACACTCGTCGTACCGTTCGAGCGATCCTTCTTCGGGACGACTGCGAGCGGCGGGTGGACTCATAGCGAGTGGGCGCCGGACATCCGTCTGGCCTGCGCCGACTTTTGGACGACAAACGCGTTCGGGCAGAGCCCCATCACCACGAACAACTACTCTCAGTTGGCGGACCGAGGCCTGCGTACGCTGCGGGGCGGCCAGTTCAACTTTCAAATCGAGGGCCTTCTGGCCATCAAGAACGACGCCGTGCCGAACGTATCGGTGCAAGAAAATCTTTCCATCCGAGACATCTACGCCGTTGCGAAGGAAGCTCCGGCGGGCGCGGATCTGCAGCTTCAAATCAATCAAGACGGCGTGGCTCTGGCCACGCTTTCCATGACCGATGGGCAAACGACAAGCGTTCCCCTCAATGGCGCCGAGTTGCCCGTGTTACAGGCACAGTCCGATTTGACCCTCGACATCCTAGCCGTGGGGACCACGTTCCCGGGTCGTGATCTGACGGTGACGATCCGTGTCTGAGACGATCGACAAACTTCGCGCCGATCGCGATTTGCAGTGCTATTTCTTTCGGCCCTCCGCCATAGCGGCTCTGAGCAACACGGGGCCGGCCGGTTTCACCGTTTCCGGGACGTGGCGCCAGCAGTTCGATTGGACGGTGATCGAG
>JAKZUY010000192.1:0-4185 GCA_047516345.1 Dehalococcoidia bacterium
CCTGTCGCAGTCCAGTACTTGTCGTACTCCTCACTTATGCGGGTCCACAGCGTTTCTTCACGGTCGGTTACAAGCTCCCCGCCCGCGGCACGGTCCAATGCCCTGCCCATTGACGGCAGGCCAAAATTGGGCAGCATCAACCCGGTGCCCTGCTGGATCCGCAATGCTCGCCAGAGATCCTCGTCGAGGGTCTCGGCAAGAATTGCCTTCAGTCGGTCGTGCGCCTCCCGCCCCGTCAAACTCTCGTGATGGGGCGTTCTGACCTCAAGTGTGGTTGCTGGCTGGCGCAGCCAACGCTTGAGGTAGACGAGTTCGTACTTGCCAGACGACAGTGAGATCTCAACTTCTGGGCCTTCATCACGACCAACTGGCTGCACAGCCCTCACCTGAGCGTTCTTCGACGAGTCAGGCAATTCGATGGCCAACTGCAGTCCTTCGGAGATGGCAGTCTTGCCGACCTCGTTCGGCCCCTCAACGATCGTGACGCCATTCAGCGAGAAGCTCACGTCGCTCTTGACGACGCCGCGATAGTTGCGCAGCTGCACCCGATGGAGCCTCGTGGAGGCGACCCCACGAGGCGGTAAAGCAGTGCAAGAGCATCACGGGCGACAGGCGCCCGGTCTCCCTGCCCTGCCATCATGTGTAACTCGGCCAGGGCGTCGCTCGCAAATCCTGATAGCCCAAAGTGGTCCAAGTCGGCGTCATCGGGTATCACCACGAGCTCGCTGTGCCTCTCCCATGTCTCAATGGCCGCGAGAAGGTCGGCGTGATGTTCCAGCAACTCGTCCAGGCGGGCCCTTTGGGCCACAGAGACCTGGCCGACCATTGATACCTTAACTATCGTGCGGTCTTTGTCCTCGAAGCCGGACAGCCACTCCTCGAGCGCGTCGATGTCCTTGTCGGAACTCAACTGCCAATCCCTGCGCAGGAATCGCCACGTACTTAGATGCTTGACAACGACATCCACGTTGTCAGCGCCTAGGTCGACGATGAGCACGTTGCCCGGGTCTATTTCGTCGTAATCGGTAGGCTCGGGGGCGCCCGAATAGTAGACTCGGCCGGTGGCGCCCACATTCGTCGTCGAATGTCGGTCCCCAAGGGCAACGTAGTGGATCAGCCCCGCCGAGATCCGCTCTTCCAGGCGCTCCAGCGCAATGAGCTTCGGGTCGTTGGGATTGGGGAACAGGGAGTCGATTGCCCCATGTCCTACGACTATGCGCAGCGCGCCGGTCTGTTCAAGCCCGCTGCAAGTGGCATCAACGAGGTCAGCAGTCGGATGTTTATTGGGCCATGGAGCGGGAATCAGCTCGACTCCCGGCGCTGCCTGGACCGGCTCGGTTCCTGTGAGAACCGCGACATTTTCAGGGCAGCGCTCGATGAACGTCGGAGAGCTGTAGATTGACGATGCATCCAGCGGGTCGTGGTTGCCAGGCAACAGGAAGAAGTTGAGGTGAGGAAACGAGGCCATCTTCTCGAAAGCCCGAACGACCACCTGTCTCTGCAGCTGGTTTGACTCGAAGACATCGCCGCATACAACCACGAACTCGCATTGCTCATCAGTGGCGAGCTCAGCCATCTTTTCAATTACGTCGAGCCGTGCACCATTGAAGCGGGCTTGAGCGTCGTCGTCTAGAAAATGCCTGACCATCCCCAATTGCCAATCGGCCGTATGAAGAAACTTAACCATGCTTATGAGTGTAGCACTTATTCTCACAAGAGAACAACAGTACGGTCATGCGATGATCATACTCAACGCAAGCTTTTTCTGATTGAATTCTTCTGCCGAGGTAGCTTATGCGAACGGCGGAGCGAAGATGAGCGTGTCGAGCGAGTCTTGCTTTCGAGTAACTCTAGACGCGGTATAATCACACGCAGGGAGCAAGCTTAGCAAAATGGGGAACCTACCGGCCTGGTGAAGTTACTGCTGCCGAAACAGGGACAGGCCGGTCTTGTACCCTACTGCTGTATTGTCTTGTCGCCGCCGCGACGAGATGCGGGAATTGGCATCTGACTTCTCAGCATCCTTCGTGTTCGGTGCTGAGGAGCTGCCGCACCTGCGACGCGCTGATAGTCGGCTGACGTTTCCTCCGAGGGATTGTCCTATCTGGGTAGTTATTTACTTACGAAGTCGAACTGCTCGAACTGGCCGTTCACGATCGGCGCCGCCTCCAGGTCCAGCGTCCTCTCGAGAATCGTGGAGTATGTGGACCTGAAGTCGTTATTGAAGTGGAGGTCGCCTTCCAGATGGTCCTCTTCTTTGATGGAGGGGTACTCGCCGTAAAGGCCGCCGTTGACATCGCCCCCGATTACGAAGGCAACTCCGCCTGAGCCATGGTCGGTGCCCGAGCCGTTGTCCTTGATCCGGCGTCCGAACTCCGAGAACACGAGGATGACGGTGTCATTTTCCTTGTCATGCTCTTTCAGGTCGTCGTAGAAGTCGCCTATCGCACCGGAGATCTCATGCCAGAGCTTGGAGTGGGCCGCGAGCTCGCCCGAGTGGGTGTCGAAGCTGCCGCGCTGTGTGTACAAGATGCGGGTCCCCAGGTCCGCGAACATTACCTGTGCCACGCTCTTCAGGCTGTCGGCCATGGGGTTTGCGGCGTACTCGACGGAAGACTCATACTTCTCCGGCGCGGTCCTGAGAATATCTGCGCCTTTGAGCGCATCGGTCCCCGTTTGGCCCAGGAACTCCATCACGGCGTCGCCACCGTTCTGGCGGCCATACATCTTGGAGAAGGCGTCCAAGGCGTACTTCCTCCGCCGCTCGTCCTCCATGTCCGGGAAAAGCCCGTAGGTCTCCAGGTTGCCTACCGACGCCACAGGCACTCCACGCATGCCTAGGGCTCTTGGTAGCCCCCGGCCAAAGTTGACACCCGTCAGTACGTTCTCTCCAGCAGGGTCGATCTCCTTTATTGCGCGGCCGAGCCAGCCCTCGGTACCGATCTTTTCCGGCTCTGCTGTGTGCCAGATATCCATCGAACGGAAGTGGGACCGGTTGGGATTGGGATAGCCGATGCCCTGGATAACGGCCACTTTCCCTTCGTCCCAGAGTCTCTTGATCTGGGTCATGTCGGGATTGAAACCGATCTCGTCGTTAAGCGGCAGCACGCTGTCGTGTTCGATCCTCACGGTGGACCTAAAGTCGAAATACTGGCCATCATTGTAAGGAACGACTGTGTTTAGACAGTCGTTGCCTCCGGATAGCTGTACGACAACCAGCGACTTCTTCCCGTTGCCTGAACTCATGGTTGGTGTCTCCTCCCTATAATTGGGACTCGCAGGTACGGGGCGATGAAGACCGCCAGCGTGTACTTGCGGACTGGTAACTAGACTTGTGAGCGTTGGAACGTGCGTGCGGCTGGTCTGTTTCTAAAACCAGGATTGCCAGATACAGGGGAGCATGACGCTAATCCGAAGACATATTCGAGCTTGTCCGACCCCCGTCTCCCGGAGTCCAAAATGCCACTGTAACGCTCTTGTAACGGATACTCTAACTACAGAATTGATGTCTGTCAACGGTTTCCCGATGGTACCTTCAATCGGCGTATGTCACTCGCCAACAGAAAGAAGATCGCAACGGAACTCGGCCGGTTTCTCGACGTAAGAGAATCGGTGCAGGACTTGTTTGATGGCATATCTATACTTGACAACCGAAATTCAGTCGTGTTCTGGAACCTTCGCCATATCGACCCGTTATGGCAGGCATTTGAAGACGCGATTGGATTCGCGGGCAGGGCGAATAATAACAATCGTCAGTCTTTTGTGGACTCCTACAATCAGGCGATGCAGTTGGAAGGTATTGGGCGGAAACTAACGATTGGCTTGTTCTGGATACGCCCTCACAGATTCCTGCCGTTGGACAGCAATTCGACGCAGTACATGGCTCGCAACCTAGGAATTGCACTGCCCAACCAGATGCCACCTAACGGGCAAGAATATCTGGAGCTTTCAGACAGCCCGAAGAAACGCTTCGCCACTGCTGATTCTCCAGTTCGCTCGTTCCAGGAACTCTCTCGATCCGCCTATGTGCCTTCTACTGAACCACCAAACTATAGGCCGATAAATGGGCTAGCGACTGGCGCTCCGAGTTCCGCGGTCTGGCTGATACGCGCGGGAGCCGAGGGACAGGACGAAAACCTCAATCTGGAGCACGCTGTTGCGTCACTTGGCTGGCAAGAGGTCCCG
>JAKZUY010000193.1:0-4635 GCA_047516345.1 Dehalococcoidia bacterium
CGATCTGACCGCCTGGTATAGTTCCTTGCGCGGTGTTATCTGGCAAGTACCCGGGGTCTGGTTCACAGACTTGAACGAAGTGAACAACCGCATTGAGATCGGTATGGGGCCACGTCGCGAGGCGCGGGAGAAAGTGGAAGCGGCGATTGCGACGACGGATGTTCCGCGGGGAGCCATTGCGGTCGAGATTGGATGTCCGGACATCAGCCGATGGCGTCCTGACCACGGGAACCCTCCGGACGAGGCATTCGTCCGCGCCACCGACTACTCATTGGAGGTTGAGGACCAAGTTCCTTATGGAGAGACTGTGCTGATGAAGCTGAGGCTGCGGAATGTCAGTGACGAGTCGGTGAGCTTTTCCCTCGGCGGCAGGCCTCCTCATGACTTCCTGGTTTCGACGCCCGACGGTGATCCGGTCTGGAATTGGAAGTGTGGCGGAATCACGCTCTCGGTGCTGGACGGTGAAACCCTGGAACCCGGCGAGGAACTGGAGTTCATTGGCGAGTGGGAGCAAGTTGACAACCTTGGAGAGCCCGTACCTCCCGGTACATACCTTGTAAGTGGATTCCTGGACCTGGAGCATCCTGAGACGCTCGTAACGTCCCAAAGCTTGGAGGTGCTCAAGTAAGACTTGCCGCTGTCGTCTCGTGGCTGGTCGCTGTCCTGTCTTTAGGTGCTGCCTGCACCAATGCTACGCCGTCCGAGGTCAACTCAACCAGGACGCGGCACTCAGCCATCCATTGAGGGCCCTATACAGAAAGGGCGCATCCATGGTTGGCGGTGAACCTAGGAGAGACGAGGGGATGAGCCGTCAAACACCGATAACAACCTGACTTACGGATGCAAGGAAATACCTACATTTATTGCATCGCAGTGACAAACTCAGGTCCGCCTAAATGCCGTCCACTTAGACTTATACCGCAAATAGAAAGTGTTCAGAAATGACTCTTCAGACACAGCAACCGACGTCAGAAAATTCACTGGCCGTCCTGACTGACGAACAGCGCCGGCGGGTGGCAGATGCTCTCGAGCGCGCGCAGTCAGAAAACACTCGAAAGAACTACGCAAGCCAGTTTGGCAAATTCCGATGCTGGTGCGAGCAGGAGGGCTACTCTTATCTTCCGGCCCAGCCCGAGGTTCTGGCCGCATATGCCGCGGACCTTGCCGGCGATGGAAAGAGCATGTCTACGGTTCGGCTTGCGGTAGCGGCGATCGTAGACGCCCACAGGCGCGCGGGTCTGGAATCTCCTCAGACTGCCGGTGTCAGCGAGACATTGAGGGGGCTGTCACGGCAGATAGGTGTCAGCCAGAGGCAGGCAAAGCCGCTTGACGCGGATGCATTTGCAGCGATCAAAGCGACTGCGTTCACACCACGAAGGTCACGAGGTGGCTCGATCGAGACAGAGGACACTTCCCTGAAGCGCGGCCGGGTGGACATTGAACTTGCGTCCGGGCTATCTGACGCGGGCCTGCGTGTCTCGGAGGCGGCGCAGCTCCGGTGGCGCGACGTGCTCGATGCCGAAGACGGTGCGGGTCTCGTGTACATAGAGCGCTCCAAGACCGACCAGGAGGGCGAGGGCGCCTACGTCGTTGTCACGCCCGATACGCTCGCGGCTCTGAAGCAGCTTAGACAGGACTCTGAAGACCGGAGCGATGATGAGCTCGTTTTCGGGCTGTTGATGTCGCAGATCAACCGGCGCGTTGACAGCATGGCGAGAGCCGCGGTCCTGGGGGATGGATAATCGAGCCACTCTAGACGCGTGGGCCTGGCGATCAGGATGACACGCAGGGGCGCTCCCCTGCAGGCGGTGCAGACTCACGGTCGCTGGAAGTCACCGCAGATGCCGGCGAGGTACACCAGAGGCGAGAAGGTGAGGCCTTAGAGTAGCTGTGATTTAGCGCCTGCTGCTCTTCATCTCGATATCTCATGAGGTGGACCCAATAAATCGGACAGGTGGTTAAGAGAGAGGCCCGCTCCTAAAATAATGGAAATAGAGGAGCAGGAAAATGAAGCAGATCAGAAAGAAGCACAGTCCGGCGTTCAAGTCCAAGGTAGCCTTGGCCGCCCTCCAAGGGGAAGAGACCATTGCTGAGTTAGCCAGCCGGTTTGAAGTTCATCCCACGCAGATTCATGCCTGGAAGAAAGCCCTGATTCAGGGAGCGTCCGAGGTCTTCGGCAGCGATACCTCAAAGGCGGAGAGGGAGCAGGAAGCGCTGACTGCCCATCTTTACCAGCAGATTGGGCAACTCAAGGTGGAGCGGGATTTTTTGTCGCGCAAGTCCGGGCTATGAGCAGGGCAACCGCATTTAGATTTTCAGGCTCTTAATCAAGGGTATATTCATCCTGCAGCAGCCTGAAACACTCCGGAACAAGTACCCTTGAGCGATGTTCCTCTTGTTTTCTGCCCCAATAACGCCGGCGATGTAAGACTTTCGGAGTAGTTTCACCTGTTTCAAAACATAGAGCCGTCTAAATGCGATTGCCCTATCGTCAAAGACGATTTGGATACGGTCGGGATTGTTCTGTGATAGCATCTATTGGGTGCTGCTTGTTTCCGGGTGGTTTTCTTGTCAAAAACCATTATCCCAGATTCGAATGAGCACCCTCTGGCTTCTTCAAGGCTGTCCCCAAGGCCGTCCTTCGGTGGATTCGGGCTAATGAGTGGACGAAGGTCAAGGAGGAGTTGGGATCATACAAAGGCACGACTGCATGGACCTTAGTTAGGGCCGGATAATCGCAAGAAGGCCGAGACCGCTCCCGGTCGGAGAATTGCTGAGGGGCCTTCCGGTTGGAGCACTGGATGGTCGCGCTATGAGTACGCGGGAGGAGAACGAGCAATGATCATCCTTCACGCAGGCCAGTGTAACGGGACCTTCGTCCTCTGGGGCGAGGCGCGGAGGGAAGATGGCGCCACGTCTCCAGCGGCGCGGCCGCAAAGGACGAGACCAACAGGCGCAATTCCCTATCCCTTCGGCGCCAGCGGGGGGGAGCTGTCGGAGGCGTTGAAGCGAACAGGGCTCCACCTTAAACCGTCGTCAAGCGGATCCTGTCAGGTAACGGCCTGGCTGCCGACCAGGGGCCAAAGCCCGACTCCTTCCAGTTCTCTCATCGCCGAACCTCCCAAATCACTTGCCAAGGCCAAGCTGGCTCCGTGGAGCGTGTCGGGCTACGCGCTTTCGGCGGCAGAGGCCGTGGAACTCTTAACAGCATCCGCAGACAGGCGGACGATGGCGGAAGGCGTTGTCATCGGCGCGGACCTGGCGTATTGGGCTGAAACGCTCCGGTTTGCCGCCTCGATGGCAGCGCGGCAACAGTTCCTCCCCGGCCTTACGGCTGCCACTGGCGGGCATCAGGCCACCTGGAACCCGGTCTTCATCGGGATGGATGCGGAACGCCTCGCTGGATTTGCCAGACGCATGCCGAGGGTGGCGCGAGCCCTCTCGGACCAAACCGTCATTGGACCCCCCGAGGGGCCGGCCGTCACGGTACTCAGGAAATTTGTGGTGATGCTGGTGGACCACTTGGTTCGCACAGCGTCGCCGGACCAGCCCGCCCCAACTGCCCGTCCCCGGAAGAACAAGCCCGACTTCGACAGCGTCCACGACGCCTGGCTTCACGCATTGAAATCTAAGGACAGTGTCGTTTACGGAGACGAATCCGACGTCTCTGAACTGGCTGCCCGGGTTGCCGATTGGCAGCGGCCCATTGCGGTTGCGGCCGGTTCCCCATACCGGCTCTGTTTCCGCCTGGAAGAGCCTGAAGATACCGGGAACTCTGCCGACGAAGGTGTGGGGAACCCGGGCGAAGCATGGTACGTTCGCTATCTGCTTCAACCTCACGAGGACCCGAGCCTGCTCATCCCGGTCGGAGAGGCATGGCAATCCAAGGGCAAGGAAGTCTCCGCGTTACGGCGAAACGGCGCGAACGTGCAGGAGTTCCTGCTCTCCTCGCTGGGGCAGGCCGCCAGCATCTGCCCACCCGTCGCGGCCAGTCTTGAGAAAGCAAATCCCGCCGGATATTGCCTTGACTCGGCCCAAGCCCATGAGTTCCTGATCCAGGAGGCCGCCGCCCTTGAGCAAGCGGGCTACGGAGTGATGCTCCCCGCTTGGTGGACTCGCAAGGGCACGAAGGAGCGGCTTTCCGTGCAGGCCAACGCCAAGAGCCCGACGATGCAGGGGGGAGGCGGTCTGTCTCTGGAGACCATCGTCAAGTTCGATTGGGAAGTGGCCCTCGGAGACCAGACGGTCACCCCGGGAGAACTGGAAGCGCTGGCGCAGTTGAAGGCGCCGCTGGTCAGGTTCCGAGGCCAATGGGTGGAGTTGAATGCGGCGGAGATCCAGGCCGCCATCGATTTCTGGAAGGAGCGGGGCACGGAAGATGCCACCTTCCGGGACGTCATCCGGATGGCGCTGGGCGCCGGGGAAACCCGTCAGGGGCTGGACTTCAACGGCGTCAAGGCCGGCGGCTGGATCGGTGAGTTGTTGGAGCAATTGAAGGGGCAGGCGGGCTTCAAGGAACTACCACCCCCCGAGGACTTCTCCGGCACGCTTCGCCCCTACCAGGTCAGGGCCGAGTCAAGGCAATATCCGGCGGGATTTGCTTTCTCAAGACTGGCCGCGACGGGTGGGCAGATG
>JAKZUY010000194.1:0-2855 GCA_047516345.1 Dehalococcoidia bacterium
CCACTGGTAGCTGTAGGTAACGTTGGTCAGCCCGTCGGCGTCCCCAATGCCCGACATGTCCGCGGTCAGCGCCTCGCCCACCCGGGCTGTCCCGCCGATGGTTGGCAGGCCGGTGGCCGGGGTGTTCGGCTTGGCGGCAACCGCCGTCGTCGCCGCGCTGGTCAGCGCTTCCTCGTTTCCCCCGTCATCCGTGAAGGACACACGCACCTTAATGGTCTTGTCCTCGTCGGCAGCTACCAGGGTGTAGGTGGAATCCGCCGCATCCGTGATGTCCGCGTCCGAGGTCCCGTCGCTCCGTATCCATTGGTAGCTGTAGGAAACGTTGGTCAACCCATCGGCGTCCCCAATGCCCGAGGTGTCCGCGGTCAGCGCCTCCCCCACCTGAACGGTGCCATTAATCGTCGGCGCTCCAGTTGCGGCACTGTTGGGACGGGCCGCCACCGAGTTCGTGGCAGTGCTGGTGAGGGTCTCCACGTTCCCCGCGTTGTCGGTGAAGGACACTCGCACCTTGACGGTCTTGCCCTCGCCGTCGGCTACCAAGGTGTAGGTGGAATCCGTCGCATCTTGTATATCCGTGTCGGCGCTACCGTCGTTCGCGATCCACTGGTAGGTGAATGTGGCGCCGCTCAGCCCGTCGGCGTCGGCGATGCCCGTAGTGTCCGCCGTCAGCGTCTCGCCGACCTGGGTCGTACCGCTGATGACGGGCGCCCCGGTGGCGGGGCTGTTGGGAGCGGCGGCTACTGTTGCCGTCGCCGCGCTGGTCAGCGACTCCTCGTTCCCCGCGTCGTCGGTGAACGAGACATTCACCTTGACGGTCCTGCCCTCATCGGCGGCTGCCAGGGTGTAGGTGGAGTCCGTCGCATCTTGTATATCCGTGTCGGCGCTACCGTCGTTCGCGATCCACTGGTAGGTGAATGTGGCGCCGCTCAGCCCGTCAGCATCAGCGATGTCGGAGGTGGGATTCGTATTGAGGCCTTTTTGACTACGGAAACGGAGACATACGGCGTTTAATCCCACAATCTATCCCACAGTCTTAACGCGCTTGGGCTACCCGCGGAGAGGAAGAGTTTAGGCCTAGGTAGCTTTTCGTCTCAGGAAGCAGGCTTCTCATAACGTCTGCCCACAGCAATTGAGCGTCGCGGTTGAGCAAGCTCTCAAGAGTGAGGCAGGCTAGATTGCATCCTGCCTCCAACTCCTTGTCGAGAACGTCTGGTGAAGGAGGCGGCTTCTTCCGGTGCACGATGCTCGATCGTAGGTCATCGAAACCCTTCGCTTGGTCGTATGCCCGTTTCTGCTCCTCGGCAGTTGCTCCAAGCAGTGCTGCGGCGCGCTGCGCGAGCTTGTGCCCGGTCGTGTGTCAAGGGCGGAGAGAAATCAGGCTACCTGCTGAGGCTCTCTGAGCTTGAGCTGATAGATCGCCATCATCGCATGGTGGACCGCAAGATCAAGGCTGCACGCTTCCCTGCCACGAAGAGCCTCGACACATTCGACTTCCTGGCCATGCCGTCGGTGAACAAGCGCCTGGTCATGCAGCTTGCACGCTGCGAGTACGTAGACCGGCGGGAGAACGTCATCGCTATCGGCAACAGCGGGACCGGCAAGACCCATGTGGCCCTCGGCCTAGGACTCGCCGCCTGTCAGAGGGGGCTGTCGGTCGGCTTCACCACCGCCGCCTCGCTGGTCCACGAGCTGATCGAGGCCAGGGATGAGCGACGACTGCTCAACCTCCAGAAGAAGCTGGCCCGGCTCAAGCTGCTCATCGTCGACGAGCTTGGCTTCGTCCCACTCTCCAAGACCGGCGCTGAACTCCTCTTGAGGTCTTCAGCCAGAGATACGAGAGAGGGTCGGTCCTGGTCACCACCAACCTGCCCTTCGACGAGTGGACCGAGGTCTTCGGCTCGGAGAGGCTGACTGGCGCCCTCCTGGACCGTCTCACTCACACAGAGTTCACATCCTGGAGATGAACGGGGAGAGCTACCACCTCAAGCAGAGCCGACAGGCCGTCACCACGCGCTCAGCCGGCGATTCCCTGACGCCTAGACTCCACCGCACTCTCTGCCACTAAGGGCTCACGACAACGCCCGTCACAGGCGGACATTTTCGCTGAACACCCACGCCCGAGTGGTACACTTTTGCTCCGCCACGCGGCCTGATTTCTCTCCGCCCTTGACAGTCGGCCGACAGGAACACGCTGGACCCCTCGCTGAGCCCATGTGTGCGGGCCTTTCTTGCGTTTCAGCCCCAGCGGTCGAGGGCCGCCCTCCTCTGTTGTCCGACGCCAAGTCCCTTTCCCAAAACTACCCAATCACATCTGTGGAACGAGCACGTCTGGATGTTCGTGTACTTGTTCCATGAAGGGACGGTCGTGCCTAATAGCTATGACTCGGAATCCGTAATCCTGCAACTGGGTGCGGATCTGGGAATCCTTGTGTCGCTGCTCAGGTCCGTCGTGATTAGGCCCATCCACGAAAACGCAAACACCGGGCTGGTTTTCCCGGTTGTAGTAGAAGTCTGGCTGGACATGCACTTCGGAAGCCGGGCGGTTCTGGGCATTGTCGGGCAACCGTATACGGTTGTCACGGAGGAATCGGAGGAACTCCTTTTCTAGCGACGAGTTTGGGTCAATGAGACCCTCCAGCCATTGGTACTGTTCATCCAGGTTTCGTTCCTGCGCTGGGATAGTAGTCGCAGAAGCGAGCAGACGTAGAAATTCCGGGAGGAGTCGCCGGTCAATATGACGGTGGTGCAACTGGTTTGAGTAGGTAAGGAGACATTCGTAGCAGGCGACGGCACACTTTGTGGAATCGTGCTCATCGGCATCGTCTCCAGTGTCTGGGTCAAAATGGCAGAGTGCC
>JAKZUY010000195.1:0-5409 GCA_047516345.1 Dehalococcoidia bacterium
GAGACCGCATGCGTGGGCATGGCCGCTGCTGATGGAGGCAAGCCGATCGGAGAATCGTCCTTTCCACCAGTTCGGACCCCAACAGTTGGCGTCGCCATCCGAGTCAATCCCACACGTGTGGTAGCCGCCGCTGCTGATAGAAACGAGTCCAACGGGGGGCTGCGCCATCGCTTGGATGTTGGTTAGGTTGACACCCGATGGCGGCGACGCTTGTCCAAACCGATCTTCGCCCCAGCACACTGCGTTACCGTCCGTTCGCAGGGCGCAAGCGTGTCGGGATGATGAACTAATGGACGTGAACCGTTCGCCTGCTGGAGTCGGTACCATTCCAGTCAGGAACTTAGGCCAGCATACTGCGACCCCGTCCGCCCTTAGCGCACAGTAGGGATCCCCGGAGCCGAGTGATTCGAACCGTTCGCGTTCCGGAGGTGAAGGAGGAATGTGATCTCCGGTCCCAACGCTGCTGCACTTGTAGTAGCCGCCAGGGAGGGGAGCGCATACGCTGAGGCCACCGTCACCCCAGCACACAGTCGAGCCGTCTTCGCGCAGCCCGCACGTATGATTCTCTCCAGCATTGATCGAAATAAATCGCTCGTGTTCCGGTACCGATAACAGGCCATTCCGGCTGGCGCCCCAGCATACGGCAGTACCTTCCTCGCGGAGTCCGCAGGAATGGTTGGTTCCAGCATCGATTGACAAGAATCTCTCGCCAGCCGGAGGAGATGCCTTTCCGTCTTGATTGCTACCCCAACAGACGGCCGTCCCGTCATCGCGGAGCCCGCAGGAGTGTACCCAACCCGTACTGATGGACGTCAGTTTCTCGCCGGCCGGCGGCGTCTGGTCGTAATAGCCGCCTGTCACGCCAATGTGGACGACAGCGACCGTCCCTCCTTGAAAGTCCTGGGAGGAGTCACCCTGGTTTTCCTGGTTGTTGAGACTGCAATAGATGGCGCCGTCCTTGGGCGCGCACGTGTGTGGGCCCTCTTTTTCGAAGTCCCAGCACACAGGTGTTCCATCCTCGCGTAGCGCACACGTATGTTTGCCGGCGCTGATCGACGCGAATTTGCCGTCAGGCGTCTCAGAACCTTCTCCTTCGACGCTTCTTCTCCCCCAACACAGCGGTGTGCCGTCTGAAAGCAGGCCACAGGTGCGTCCACTCCAGACGCTGATCGACTTGAACTCGTAGGGCGGTGGGGGCGTCGGCTGTGCTGTGACTATAAACGTAAAGGCGCCCGGCAACGCGCGATTTTTGGTGACGACCTCGATGGTGTACTCGCCGGCCGAGAGTGGCGTATGTGCCCAGCGGAGCCGACCCCCATCCGGCACACCGTGCCCGCCCACGAGGTATCCGGCGGCGCTTGGGTCCACAATCGCTCCGCCAGATTCATCATCCTTCGACAGGTTGAAGACTACGTCGTCGGCAGACAACAGTTCGAAGCGCGTAAATGACCAGTCGTCCAGCGAAAACCGGTAGGACCGGGCGTATCCTCCCCCGGCTCGATCCGGCCCGCACTCCCTGGCCCAATTCCCTGAACGTCGCACGTATCCCTTCAGGGAACCGAGGGTCTCGACTTCACACTCCCCAATGAAGTCCGAACCTCCCCTCACGGTATCGGGGAGCTCGAAGGCGATGCCATATTGACCGTCTGTGGCTTCGATCTGGTACGTATCGCACGTGACATCATCCAAATTCCAATCCATGCTGTACTCGAGTATTTCGTAGGTCTCATCATCAATAATCAAGACGATCTCTACACTCTCGACAGGCGAACCGGTAGCCCCGCGTACCCTATCCAACTCAAGCTGGAGCGTAGTCCGTCCGTCCGGGTCGACGGAGACCTCGGCATCCGTCCAGTCGGCGTAGAACAGAATGCTTTCGAGCATGTGGTGAGGATCGGACAGTTCGCCGCGCCAACCGGATAAGGCATTGGAGAGCCTTTCAGGACCGACCTCGATCCACCCGGACTCCGCCTGAAGCCAGTACTCAAACTGACCCGAATTCGATTGAAAGACGTAGACCTGGTTCCCGGCGTTGTCGATCCTGACCCAGCCGAAGTATGGATGGCGGGCTGTCAGGTTACCCAATTCATAGTCGGCCCAGCCGAACTCTTCTGAGCAGCCAGGGGATGAAGACCGGACCCTGAAGCTCGCGGAAGTCGACTCCCTAAGTTCTCTGTAGGCGTTTGATACGAGCGCCCACGTCGTAAATCGGGGGTCCAGCGGCTGAGGTTCCAGCAGTTCGTCGTTGAACACGATCAGGCTCTCGATCTCAGCCATTGTCATTCCGGGCTTTACGAGATCGTGCCCATGGAGCCGCAGCAGCGCTTCGTCCATAGGGCTCAGCTCCGCCCTATGGTGCACAGCCGCGTTCATTGAGCTGAGCAGTTCGATCCTATGGCTCATCCGGCCGAGGGCGTGCACAGCCTCATGAATCATTGCCGATCTGAAGCGCACCCTGTGCCAATCGTCAAAGTCGCCGAAGTCAACGCCATCGTCGATCCACAAATTGTAGACAGCGATTTTGCTGCCAAGGATTTTGCCTGACCGTGAATTGAAATTTGTGTTGGCGCAGCCAAAGGCCTCGGCGTTAAGACAGTACAAGCCCTGAGCTTTCGTTTCGGGAATAGTGAGGCCAATGTATGCGTAAATGTCCGCGGGGTACCCGCCGTCGACCCACTCGAATTGGAGACCCACTACGGGCGAAAGATCGTTGAGCACATCTTTGAATTCAGCAGCGAAGCCGTCGGGCCCCTTCACGGATACTTTCAGGCGCGAGGTCTGGTCCCATTTCTGAATCGTCTCTTCTGCCCAGCCTGCGCAACCGATGCCCTCTTCGACCTCAAATACCGTGTTTACCTTGGACGTATCGCTGAAACACGCCCAAACGTCACGGTCGATACCCAGGATTCGTTCAGGAACGTTGATATCCAGACTTTGGGTCCCGTCTTCGCCAAATGTGAGAGTGAAGGACACGTCGCCCGAGGGGACCCGCAGGGTGAGTGTCTCGGCCACAGGCAGGAATCCATCGGGAAGCGACACGCTTATCTGTTCACCGCAGTCGTTGACGACCTCACCACTCTGGCTGCATGTCACGTCTATTTGCACTGCGCGATCTAGTGGAATGTTGCCGGTGTTGCGTAGAGACACGGCGACTTCGACATTGGCAGTACCGTCGGACCAGTAGCCCGCCACGTTGGCCTCGGCATCCAGCACAAGTTTCACGGTTGGCGCGGGCGGTGGAGAAAAATAGAGCCGGATTACGTCTATCGCCTCTTCTCTGGTAATGAGGCCATTAAAGTAATCTACTATGGCCGATATGGCCTCATCCCTGTCGATGACCTCGTTAGTGTCGGCGTCGTATTGGCTGCCCAAGGGACCCAAGTCCACGTCGGTCACCGTGATGGACACTGTGACGGTAGCGGTGGTGCCGGATTGATCGGTGGCGGTCACCGTGACGATGTAGGAGTACCTGGTCTCGAAGTCCAGGATCGTCCCCGCTCCGACCGTGATCTGACCGCTGGCACTTTCGATGCCGAACCGGCTGGCATCGGTTCCCGAGATGCGGTAGGTGAGGGTGTCGCTTTCCGGGTACGCGGCGGTGACCGGCGCGCCCACGCTTGTGCCCGGGGGAGAGTTTTCGGGGACGGAGCGGATGGCCGTGTCACCCGCGAACTCAGGAGGAGTGTTGGCTGCGGCCTGTGCCTGGGCGGTGGCGCCGGAGTCCAGGACGGCGAAAGCGAGGATGAACAATGCGAGGACAGCAAGCTTGACCGGGTTGACGGTTGGGAATTGCGGGTCCAAATTCCCGTGAGCATTGTGGCGATTTTTGCGCGCGAGCAGGAATGACCATGGACTACCTGGCGTTCCATGTCCTAATCGAGAACGACTAACGATTTTTGACTCTGCGTTCATCAACTGCTCGAGTCGCCCGCTTATTCACTTTTAAGTCCGGTGGGTCATCCAATAGTGCGTGGAGACCACCCCGGCTCGGGTCTTCGCGACCCCGAATCGACCCGTTCAACATAGCGGTCGATCTCTTCGGGAGACAAATGCCTCCACGACGGCCTTCCGCTATTGCCGCTGATGGCTCACGGTGGCGGCGCCCATGCCGTCGTTCCTGCGCGAGCGGGGACCCCGGAGGGGCCGCCGTGCCGGGTCTATGCCCGCGCGCCGCAGGTTTAAGCGGCGGCGACCTCGTTAAGCCGCCCGGTGGCGCAGTCGTATATGAAGCCGCGAACCTGGTCCTTCACGGGGATGAAGGGGTTGGCCTGAATGCGGGAAATGGACTGCCGCACATCCTGTTCCAGGTCTCCGAACGCTTCCAACGCGAACGCAGGCCGAAGGCCGGTATCGGCCTCGATGCCATCTTTGACTGCGTCGTCGCGGAAGGTCAGCATGCCGCAGTCCGTGTGGTGGATTAGCACTATCTCGCTGGTGCCCAGCAGGCGCTGAGAAATCACGAGCGAGCGTATCGCGTCGTCGCTGATCACTCCGCCCGCGTTGCGTATCACGTGCGCGTCGCCTTCCTCGAGACCTAACAACTTGTGGGTATCGAGACGCGCGTCCATGCAGGCCACAACGGCCAAGCCGCGCGCCGGAGGCATGGGTAGGCTGCCCTTGTCGAAGCTCTCCGCGTAGCGAGCGTTACTTTCCAATACTTCGTCGGTCGTCGTCATTGGGGCCTCCTATTAAGGCTTAGAACTGAATCATCTGGGTCGATGTCATCCGCCATTGTCGCATTTTCTGCCGAACACCGAACGAATTTCCTCGTGCGGTGAATCTTCTTCGGAATCACTATGGCCATGCGAAGGCCACACGAGGTGCTGAGAGTGGGGCGGCGTCTCGCGGCCGCGGGGCAGGCGGGTTTGAAACCCGCCACTACAATACGAAACAGCGACAGCGTCTATTTTCGTAGTAATCACTATGGCCATGCGATGGCCACACGAGGTGATGAAAGTGGGGCGCCGTCTCGCGGCATAGGGGCAGGCGGGTTTGAAACCCGCCACTACAATACGACACGGTGGCAGCGCCGCGCGAAGCCGCGGACTTGACGGGGAGAGACGGTCACGATTGAAGGATGACGGACGCAGTGGCGCGCCAGAGACTAACGTACACGTCGCGTTGCTGCGCGGCGTGAACGTGGGCGGCAGGAACAAGCTGCCAATGAAGGACCTGGCCTCGATGTTCCGGGCCGCAGGTTGCGGCGACGTGCGGACCTATATCCAGAGCGGCAACGTCGTGTTCCAGGCGGACTCCGAACTGGCGAGTCGGGTGGCCGGTCTCATCACCGAGTCGATCGCGGACCGGTTCGGATACACGATTACTGTGATCCAACGCTCGGCCACAGAGTTGCTCGGAGCGGTGCGGGCCAATCCATTCGCGCATGCCGACGCGGAGATCGGCCAGCTT
>JAKZUY010000196.1:0-21888 GCA_047516345.1 Dehalococcoidia bacterium
CCCGCGGCGGGCAAGCGTTCGCGCCGTAGCCCCTCCGATGCCCGTTGCTCCTCCGGTAACAATCGCCACCTGGTCTTTAAAACTGCCCACTGGTTGTTCCTCCGATGCGAACTAAGACGGTGCGGCGACAATAGCCCAAACGGCGCCTGGGCGATGACCCCGATTAGCCAGCCGAAACTGCCGTGGAGGGCTTGAACAGGGCGAAACTCGACGTATAGCCGTGCAGGAACGTGGTGCCCCCGATCGGCCCGATCTCTCCGTTGCAGAAGAACCCGGCGAGAGGGATGGGCGCCACAATGGACCGAAATCTGCCCGTTTCGTGGTCTGGAGTCCCGAACAGGTTCTGTCCTCTTCCCAGGCAGGTAAACAGGAGAGCAGAGGCCGGTTCGTCGCCGGCCATACCCTCCGCGTAACGCTCCAACATCACCCGAAGATCCTCGTCTGCCGCGTCTGCGTCCTGCACGTGGAACTGCACCACCTGGCCCTCCTGGACCATCTCCCCGACCGCCAAAGTCCCGCCTTCCTCGTCTGCGCCGATCACGTTTCGTATCAGAAAGTCTCCGGCTGCAAATGAATCGTTCAGTGGGTCCATCACGATGCCGATCTGGAGGGAACGCTCTATGAGCCTGCGCTCGGCCTTGTCGGACTGTTCAAATATCGACCGCAGTACCTCAAGCGGCCGGTCGCCGTCGAGAGTGTGTATGACGTTTCGTTCGGATTCGGTGATCACCATCGGGCTCCCGATGGGTTTGCAACCCTGGGCAACGACCGAGTCGACAACCAGATTTCCGGTAAACGCAGCGCCCACGACCCCCGACCTGCGGACCTGCTTGCCGTTGAACAGGGCGTTGCTGCCCGGCGCGTCGCCGCCGCTGGCCAGGCCGCCGACCTTCACAGCGTTCGGGTATGCGTAGTCCAGTCCGGATAGCAACTCTTCTGCGGGGATGGAGAAAGGGTCGGGCAGCAGCATGATGGCCGGACATTCCGCTGCCGGCGCGCCGATCAGTTCCTCCCAGGCCTCGGGAGGGGCGTCCAGGTCGGGCAATTCGTAGTTTTCGATTGCGAACGTGTGGACGTTAACTCCGGGCATCGATGCCGCGCAGACAGCCACGGCCGTCCGTCGTTCAACTTCGTGCCCTGCGCCTATTACACCTGCGGCCGAACACCCGAACAGGGCGCCGGGGGACAACTTTTCATAGATAAGTTCGGGAGTGGAATAGTACGAAGGGGCGTGCTGGGACGACATGAAAACGATCGCCAGGTCAGGCTTTTGACCCTCCAGGTTGTGTAGCACCTGCTCGCAGGCGTCGGTGACCGCCTCTGTAAATGACGGTGCGTCCGAAATAGCTGACGTCCACTTCAAGCCTGGAGTCCCCCCGGGGCGCTGTCCGGTGAATAGATGAATCGCTGCGCTCGACGCCCCACCTGCCCTCGTTACGGACAGACACTCATGGCAGCTCGATGCTCACCCTACCCGCCCTGTCGCGTGTCAGCCAATCACAATCAAATCGACTTAAGGGCATCTTGGGCTGCCTCGACCGTCAGTTCAACGTCTTCATCGGTGTGGGTCGACGCCATGTGCCAGCGGCCGTTGGCAGAAATACGGACGCCGCGCTCGAGCATCGCAATTCGGAATTGCTGATACTTGTCCTCGTCGCAAAACAGGGCGTGATCCCGATAGTCATCGATGTCGGCACGAGTGGTGAAGGCCGTCGAAAATACGGAACCGAGGCCATGAACCCTCAGGTTGGACTCCGACTCGCGGGCGGCGCTCGTCAAGCCGTCCATCAACCGTGTCCCGCGCATGTCCAGATCTCTATAGAAACCGTCGCTATCGGCCATGATGTGGGCCAGACAGACCCGTGCCGCTTCAATCGACATCATGTTCGAGTTGAAACTGCCGCCGTGTTGGACCCTGCCGTCGCCGAGCATCTCCATCACGTCCGGTCGGCCAAGCAGCATTGCGATCGGAAAACCACCGGCGAGTGATTTTGCGTAGGTGGCAAGATCGGGTTCGACGCCGGTAAGTTCCTGCGCGCCGCCGAGCGCGACCCGGAATCCCGTTATCACCTCGTCGAATATGAGCAGCGCGCCGTTGCGTTCGCAAATCTCTTTCACACCTTCCAGGTAGCCGTCACGCGGGAAGATGAAATTAGTATTGATCAGCAGGGGCTCCATGATCACCCCCGCGATCTGGTCCGGCGATTGCTCGAACGCCATATTTAACGCGTCGAGATCGTTCCAGTGGCATATAACGACGTTCTCACTCGATGCCGGGTCCATGCCGGCGGACTCTCCGATAGGCGCAGGCGACTGCTGCGGGCCAGCCTGATCGAGTGGAGGATGAACGCTGTAATTAACCGAGTCGGCCCAGCCGTGGTAGTGGCCCTCGAACTTAAGAAACTTCGGCCGCCCAGTGAACCCGCGTGCCAGGCGAATAACAAGCTGGTCGATCTCGGTCCCCGAACTGGCAAACCGCACCGTTCCCTTAAGCGGAACGACCTCCCGCACCATCTCCGCCACTTCGAGTTCTCTCTCAAACTGGCCGGTGAAAACGATGCCTTTCTGCATGGCGCTGGCGACCGCGTCGATCAGGAAATCCGGTGAATGCCCGAAGAGGTTCGGTCCCATTCCCTGCACGTAATCGACGTACTCGTTGCCGTCAACGTCCCACATACGGCCATGCTTGGCGTGAGAGAAAAACAGCGGGACCGGCTGCTCGCTTCGGCGGATCTGACTCGAAATGCCGCCTGCAACCAGGCTCTGGGCACGTTCGAACAAGGCGCGTGATTTGGCGTAGCGGTCTGCCATGACGTTAACTCTGCTTCCCGGTATTCTGGCGCCAGACGCATGGCGGCCAATTCGACATAAACGCAGAAGCCCAAGTGATTGGTGCGCCTGCGCCCCCAAGTTTACGGGCATACCCGGCCCACTAAACAAATCGGCTCGATGCGAGCCTGAAATCCTTGCGGAGCGGGCTAGAACGGGGACCATCGCCCAGCGTTCATCGTCTGGTCAGGGGTCCCTGAGGTTACGTGTTCGGTGAATTACGCCACCGCAATGGGACGGCAATTGTCGCAGCGGATTCATATTTGCCAACCTAATCGAAGGCCGTGGTAGCCTCGAAACTGGGCAGGGCGGTTCCATTATGCAAATTGCGTCGCTCCCACGGATTCATAAACAGATCAGATGACCGGAGACCTCCATTTGGATTCCCAAAACGTTCAGGTGCTCGCCATACCCGGCAGTCTCCGAAAGGACTCGTACAACAAGGCCCTTCTGGAGGAGGCAAGTCGCCTTGCGCCGGAAGGGGTCGATGTTGACGTATACCGGGACGGTCAGAACATCCCGCCGTACAATCAGGATATCGAGGGCGATATGACGCCAAAGCCGGTAATGGACTTGCGGGCCAGAATCCGGGAGGCCGACGCGGTTTTGGTATCGTCACCTGAGTACAACGGCAGCATTACAGGCGTCCTCAAGAACCTCATCGACTGGGCCTCGCGCCCGTACGGTCAGTCGGCGTTCGCCGGAAAACCGGTCGCAGTGGTTGGCGCCAGCGCGTCGCGGTTTGGCGCCCAATGGGCCCAGGAGCTCACCATAACGGTGCTAGGCAACGCCGGGGCAAAGGCGATAGGTGGCGCACACCCCGTCGCCGAGGCGCCAAAGATCATTGACTCCGACGGAAAAGTGACGGACCCCGACGTTCGGAAGATGCTCGAAGAGGTTGTGGCGGAACTGTGCGAAGCAGCCAGAGCAGCGACTCCGGTCTAAGACCCGGGGTAACCGCTGCTACAGGCCCGGCCTGGTCCGGGTCTTTTGATGCGTCCAGTCGGAGGTCAACGCGGGGCCTGACCATGGCGCCCGTCCAGAAGAACACCCCCCTCAATTGGGCCTGTACATCACCCGTCTTTCCCGACTCCGATCGGGTAACCACTGAGGGCGCGGGTTCCCACTCTTAAGGGTTTTACACCGGATTGACGCGCAGGGGTCAACTTTTTGAAAGAGGATCTATAAGCTGGCGCGCCGCGGCCTTAGAGGAGGTACTTCCTGTTGACCTTCGCTATGTATGAGTAGGACGGATTGACGTACTGCGTAACACGCGCCTCGAGGCACTGCGCCAGAAACATGAACGCCTCGCCCTTCTCCATGCCGTAGTCGTCGCCAAGCCACAGGATCATTTCCGACAGCGCGATCCTGAACGCATCCTCGGCCGGCTTGGCCTGTGCGGTGGTCATGATGTGCGTGGCGTTTTCGATTCGCGGCCACGTCATGGAGTCGGGCTTGTCCGCCAACTCGACGCGTACGCGGGCCACACCGCCCGTCTCGATGCCCCCGCCTCCGCAGATCTCCCCGTCACCCTGACGGGCGTGCATGTCGCCAACGTGGAGCAGAGCGCCGGGCACCTGTACGGGAATCATGACCGAGGCCCCGTCCGTGATTTCCTGAATATCGAAATTGCCTCCCCATTCGCCCGCCCAGCCGTTGTGGCGCCTCTCCCTCGCCGGCGCCACGCCCACGACCCCCAGCATCGGCTCGACAGGGAATGACAGCTTGTCGTTCCAGATTATCCGGCCGTCCTGAATTCGAACGACCTTGAACTGCGGGCCAACACCGCTCGGCCCCAGAAAACCCGGAGCGGCGCCGGTAGAACCCCGGTACTGCGTGTAGCCGATCCCGTGCACCTGGATTTCCTCTACGTGCACTATCAGCACGTGACCTGGTTCCGCACCTTCGACCCAAATGGCGCCCGACGACGCGTTCCCGCGGTCGGTCGGACTTGAGTCGCTGCGTTTTGAATTCCAGAGGTCTCGCAACTCCTCGGGAACTTCGGACGAATCGCGGCCGCGATTCATCTGGGTCTCGATCTCAAACGTCTCACCGGGAGAAACCGTCATGGTGACCGGATTATCCCGGCCTGTTTCGTAATAGAGGACATCGCGGGTGGCGCGCTGCATCTGCGTGGCCTTTCGGGCTCGGTTTCCTGACCGGGAATTGCCGGTCGGCGACAGTTTATTCTCCGCGGCCGCGACTGCGGATACCCGGCGGCGTCGATTTCCCGCAACCGGTTCCATCCCGGAGTACCCTCAGGCGGTGAAACCTCGAACTCCGGCGCCGGCGTGTGTGACAATCTGGGCAACCTCACACAGGAAAAGTTACCCATGGAATCAACTGGGCGCGTACTGCCTGAAACAAGGTACGTTCGCGTCAAACGCACACCTTCGACGATGGATCTGGCTGCGCGTCTTGCGAAAGAGGGCGCGCCGGACGGGTTGGTCGTGGTGGCAGACGAACAGACGGCCGGAAGGGGACGACATGGGCGGAAGTGGGTATCTGCGCCCGGCAGGGATCTGTTGGCGTCTATCTTGTTCAGGCCCCGGCCTGCCATGCTGCAAGAAATCCAGTTCGTTGCGTCGCTTGCTGCCGTCGAGGCGATCCGAAAGACAACCGGCCGGTCGCCACAAATAAAGTGGCCGAACGACATATGTGTCGGCGGTAAAAAGGTGTGCGGCGTCCTGGTGGAGAGTTACGAAGACCCTCGCGGGTTGGTTGCTATAGTGGGGTTCGGGCTCAACTTGTACACATCGACGGCCATCTATCCCGATCTCCCTCCCGCGACCAGTCTTTCCGAGTTGGCTGGCAGGAATATCGACAGGGACCACGTATTGAAACTACTCGTCCAAAGCGCAGATGACCTGTATCGCAGAGTTGCGAGAGGTGACTCCCTGCTCGATGAATGGTCGACGCTTGTGAACACGGTCGGCCAACGCGTGAACGTGGCGGTCGGTGACCCTCAACAGCCGGAACGGGTAATTACGGGAATTGCCGAGGGAATCGGAGAATACGGTCGGCTTTTGGTCCGTGACGACGAAGGGCGTCTGTGGCCGCTCATGGCTGGCGACGTCAGCCTTTCAGCGGGCGGTTCGAACGGAGAAGGTCGATGACCGGGCGTGGGAGTGCGGGGAGAGGCGATCAACTTGCCGGCCAGATCGCCGTCGTGACTGGAGGCGGTTCAGGCCTGGGCCGTGCGATGGCAATCGGTCTGGCACGCGCCGGGGCCTCCGTCGCCGTGATTGGCCGAAGAATGGACCCGCTCAATGAGACGGCGCGGGCCATCGCCGATTTGAGCAGAACGGGGTATGCGGTTTCCGGCGATCTAACCAAATCGACCGACGCGGAACGGGCCATCGCCGAAGTTGAACGGGAGTTGGGCGCCATTGACATTCTGGTGAACTGCGCCGGACTGGTTCGAGACCAAGGCGGGGCCGCAATCTGGGACGTCTCAGACGATGACTGGAAATCCGGAATAGAGGGCATCCTGAATCCGGCGTTTTACTGCTCTAGGGCGGTCGCCAAAACCATGTGTGAACGGGGCCGCGGCAAGATAGTAAACGTGTCGTCCGGCCTCGGCGTGCGCGGGGCGCGGGACAACTACATGTACTCGTGCGCCAAGGGCGCGGTTATTCAGTTGACTCGTTCGTTGGCGGTAAGCCTGGGCCGGTGGGGCGTGACGTCGAACTGCATAGTGCCGGGCTTTATCCCCACCGACGCCACCGACGCCTCGCCGATGGCCCTTCCAACCCCCGAATTCATCCCGATCGGCCGCACCGGCCGGCCGGACGAGCTTGCCCCGTTAATCGTGTGGCTTACTTCACCGGCCTCCGACTACATGACCGGCGAGGTGTTCATAATCGATGGTGGAGGGCTCGCCGGCGGCTATGCGCCGACCGGACACAGGGCCGATTCTGCCTGAGGACGCTACCGTGACCGGAATACTTGCAGGCAAAGTTGCGATCGTCCGCTCAGGGGACGCGAATTGGCTCACGCCTATTTCCACCGCGTTGTCGAGCCACGGCGCAAAAGTGGCCTTGGTGGCTGGGCCGGGTTCCGGGCTTTCCGCCGACGTTCGGATCATCAAACCGGGGCAGGACGACAACTCGGTAGCTGATTCGTTGGCCGTCATCGGTGACGGTCTCGGTCAGGTGGACATCCTGGTCAATGGACCCATCGAACCGCTATATCTCGGCGCGACAGAGACCTCGGATGACGACGTCGCTTCCGTTCAGGCACAGGCGGCGACCGTCTACAGGTGGTGCCGCGTGGCGGGCGCCGCCATGGTGAACCAAGGTGGCGGCGTCATCGTGAATTTCGTAACCGGACTTGCCCGACGCGGGGTAGCTGGCGCGTCTGCCGATTCGATGGCCCAGGCCTCGGTTGAAGCCCTGACGCGGTCACTGGCGCTTGAGTGGGCTCGTGATCAGGTGAGGATCAACGCAATCGGCATCGGATGGTACGAACTTGAAGACCGGACCGTCGAGGAGCAGCGCGCCGAAAGGTTGGTCCGTTACTTGCCTCTGCGACGTAAAGGCAAGCCGGATGACGTTACGGACCTCCTCATATACCTGGCCTCTGACGAGTCGGGATATGTAACCGGCCAGACCGTATACGTGGACGGCGGCGCCATGGCCCACGTGTGACCTGTAGACAGTCAGGCCGTACGGCGAAACAGAATGCCCACTGAACGTTGTCGCCTTGACATACGGCTTCAACCTCGCTCGTCGAGGGCAGAGGTGGTGGGTGTCGACGCCGCAGACCGCCTACGCGTGCGGGTCTGCGAATCGCCGGTCGACGGGCAGGCGAATCGTGCGCTGATCAAACTTCTCGCCGACCGATTGGGCGTGCCGATCAGCGCAATGCGTATCGCCTCGGGTTTGAAATCCAGGAACAAGGTTGTTGAATTGGCCGGTTTCGACAAGGATTCGGCAATGCGGGCGTTGATTGGCGACAACTGAACGCCGCCGGGATCAGAGGCCGCGTACGCCCGTCGCGTAAGCGATGATCTGCAACAAGAGAAACGCGATCATGGGGCTTATGTCGAGCATCCCCATGCGCGGGACGAGCCGCTGGATGGGAAGGATGATCGGGTCCGTTATCTGGTACAGAATGATGACGGCCGGATGGTTCCGTGTGTCTGGGAACCACGACAGCAGAGCCCGCGCGATGATCAACCATGACATCAAGTAGG
Source organism: Dehalococcoidia bacterium (assembly GCA_047516345.1). Taxonomy (GTDB): domain Bacteria; phylum Chloroflexota; class Dehalococcoidia; order Lucifugimonadales; family Lucifugimonadaceae. The sequence continues at coordinate 8,027 of JAKZUY010000196.1, forward strand.
CTGCAACTCCGATGAAGAGAAGGATTACGCTCACTTCTTGCCGATTCCCAATTCTTCGCCGCGCTGGTAGGCCGCCAGGACAGCCTCAGCGGCAGCGGCTCTAAACCCCAGCTTCTCCATCGCATTCAGCCCGGCCGCAGTGGTGCCGCCCGGTGAAGTAACCATGTTGCGCAACTCGCCAGGGTGCTTGCCCGTATCCAACGCAAGCTCGGCGCTGCCCCGGATGGTCTGAATCGCAAGTCGACGCGCAATGTCGGCCGGCATGCCCATCTGCACGCCCGCGTCGATCAGCGACTCCAAAAACACGTAGACGAATGCCGGGCCGCTCGCGCTGAGCGCCGTGGCCATGTCCAGGACTTTTTCGTCATCGAGCCGGATCTGATCGCCCAACGCGTCGAGCATGGACGACGTGAAGCCGATCACCTCTTCCGGTACTTCACCCGTCGCCACCCAGACCGACATGCCGCACCTGACCTGAGCCGGCGTATTCGGCATGACTCGGATAAGGCTTCGATGATTCAGTGCGAGTCCGATCGAGTGCAGCTTTATGCCAGCCATGATTGAAAGAACCGTCTGGTCCTTCGTCAGGTGCCCAGCCATGTCGCTTGCAACTGGCTTGAACTGCTGCGGCTTGACCGCAACCACTAGCAGGTCGGCACCCTCGATGACGGAGGAATTGGAGTCGGAGGCAACGACGCCGTAGCGTTCTGCCAGATGATTCCGCCGGGCAGCGACGGGTTCCCCGACCGCGATCTCTGCCTCTAGCCCGGAGTCCCGAACGCCGGCAATGACGGCTTCGGCCATAGTGCCGCCGCCGAGGAATCCAAGTTTCATGACCTGACCTTTTCGAGGATATTTTGCTGCGTTCGCAGCGTCACACTCGTGCGTTTGCCGACCGTTGCTGCGATCCGGCAAAGCGACAACCTTGATCCCGAGATTATACGGCGGGGCATGGCACGGACTACCCGCTCATCGCAGCCGCGTCGGCTGGAGCCGATCGGGTTGCCAGCACTGCTGCCATGCCGAGCGCTTCGATCATGCCTGTTTCGTCGGCGAGATTCTTGCCGGCAATGTCGAACGCAGTGCCGTGGTCCACCGACGTCCGGATGAACGGAATCCCCAAATTTACGCTGATGCTCTCCTCGAATCCATGGACCTTTATGGCGATGTGTCCCTGGTCGTGGTACATGACAACCACGACGTCGAACTCGCCTGCGATGGCCTTGTTGAATACCGAGTCGGACGGGTGAGGCCCTGTTGCGTCGATTCCTTCCGACCGGGCCGCCGCGACGGCTGGCGCGATCTCCTCGAGTTCCTCCCTGCCTATCAATCCGTTGTCGCTGGCATGGGGATTTAGCCCCGCAACAGCGATCCGGGGCTTGGGAAATCCCCACCTGTTGAAGTGTTCGTTCGTGAGCCGCACGGCCCGCAGCACGTTGTCCGTGGTCACGTAGTCGCAGGCGTCGCGCAGAGATTTGTGCGTCGAAAGGTGCATACACCTCAGATCGCCGGACACCAGCATCGTCGCCACGTAGTCGGAGCCGGTTAGGCGACGGAACACCTCCTGATGGCCGAGGTCGAGGGAACCGGACATCTGCCATGACTCCTTGTTGACCGGCGCAGTTGCCATAGCGTCGACCTCTCCGTCGATGCACAGACGGGCTGCCCGTTCAACCCAGGCGTGGGAAGCCCTGCCCGACTTTACGGAGTTCTCTCCGATGGGGAATTCGGCGTCCTCGTACCCGTCGGCGTTGAGCACCTCAATTAAATCCGGTTGGCCGTTTACGTCGGCCGGAGATTCGATCGAGGTCACCCGGATAGTCGAACCAGTGAGTCTGGCGGCGGCCTCCATCTCCCTGACTGTGCCTATGACGAACGGCTTCATCCGCTCATAGATGCCGGGACGCATGAGAGCTTTGGCGACGACCTCCGGACCGATGCCGGAAGGATCGCCAAGGGTGATTGCGATTAGCGGCTTGAACGTCACGGTTTTCGGGTTCGACCTTTCACTACATGCGTAGTATCGCGCCGGGGCGCTGTGGATGAACGCAGCCGGGGTATCTCATTCGACATTCCTGTCCAAGCCTGAATCTACGAATCTACGTGGAACCCCGCGCCCGGCGCGTGGACCGCGCTGGCGGGGCGGGGCGCCGATCCGCGGTCTTGGGCCGGATCGCGTCGCTCAGGCGCGACGGGAAAATCGCTGTAAGAGCGGCACTTACGGCGTCAGTCGTGACTCAAAGAAAAGGGCCCGCCGGTGGCTGGAGTCGACGGGCCCTGGTATTTGTTCCATCCGCGGGATCTGGCGGCTGGAACCTTCGATTGTGGTTACTGTAGTTTTTATCCCAGAACTATTGGTAGGCCGGGGTCCTTGGCCTGCGCCGGGCCGAAGGGTGGTGGCGCAGGAATGGGGGCAGGCTCATCCTCTCCTCATCGTTAATGATTTCCGAAAGCGCAGCCTTCGCTTCCTCTTCACGTTCGGTGTTGAGTTCATCCGACGGGAAGCCGGTCGCGATAAGCGTCAGCTTCACTTCGTTTTCCATCTTCGGATCGGTGACCATGCCGAAGATGATGTTGGCTTCGGGGTCGACCATCTTGGAGATAATCTCGGAAGCCTGAAAAACCTCTGCCAACGTCAGGTCGGATCCACCGGTCACGTTGAAAATCACGCCCTGGGCGCCTTCCATCGAGACCTCGAGCAACGGGCTATCGATAGCTGCCTCGGCGGCCATGACGGCGCGATCCGGACCAGATCCCGTGCCGATGGCCATCCATGCCGGTCCGGCGTTGTTCATTACTGCCTTGACATCTGCGAAGTCCAGGTTGATTTCACCTGGCACAAGTATCAACTCGGCAATCGACTGCACGCCTTGCCGCAGTACGTCGTCGGCCAATTTAAACGCCATTTCCATGGAGTGATCGGCATCTGACATGATCAACAGCCGGTCATTGGGAATGACGATCAGCGTGTCGACGTATTCGGCGAGCGCGATAATTCCCTCTTCCGCCTGGCGCCGCCTTCGATTTCCTTCGAACCCGAACGGCTTGGTTACGACGCCAACCGTGAGGGCTCCGAGTTCCTTCGCAACGTCGGCGACTACCGCGCTTCCGCCGGTACCGCTTCCGCCGCCCATGCCTGCCGCAATGAAGACCATGTCGGCGCCCTGAAGCGCGTCCCTGATTTCATCGCGGTCCTCTTCGGCGCACACTCGCCCTATTTCAGGGTCGCCGCCCACTCCGAGGCCTCTCGCCGTCTGGTCGCCAACCCTGATCTTGATGGGTACATCGCTCATGATCAGCGCCTGGGCGTCGGTGTTGATCGTGATGTATTCGACCTCGGGAATACGGTCGCGGTACATGCGCGAGACTGCGTTGGAGCCGCCTCCGCCTACCCCGACAACCTTAATGTTCGCCGTGCCGACTTTGCCTTCGGGCATTTGTTGAATCGAATTCTCATCCGATTCGGCGGGACGGTGGTGTTCCACCCCGTTGCCGTTGGGCGAAAAGACCATGCTCGGTGCTGTTTCTAACTGCTGCATATTGATTTTTCCTGCCTTCCGATTTGAGCTTTGCCTTGCCAAATCAACTCGCGTACCTAAGCCTTACCGAACCAACTTCGGACAGCGGATGCCATTTTGCTGAATATGTTTGACCGGGACCCTTTGTTCGTCATTGGGCTCTCGACCGGCTTTGGCGGCTGTCCGACGTGGGATGCGCGAGGGAGGTTTTGAATCCCCCACAGCACCATGCCGGCAGCCGCGGCGTATGCCGGGTCCCTGAATTGATCAGGCAAGCCAACGACTCCTCGTGTCATACCGATCCTGACCGGTCGCTGAAACTCATACTTCGCCAGTTGCGTGAAACCGGCGATATTCGAACCTCCTCCGGTGAACACGATGCTATTCGGAGAGACCTCGCCCAAATCATCTTGTTCTAGCCTGATTTGAACTAAGTTGAATATCTCCTGCACCCGATCCTTGATGACCTGTCCGACTTCCCGCTGGGTCACGGTCATCGGCTCGTCCATTGTTTGAGGATTGATCGTTAACTCTTCCGCCATGCCGACCAATTCCGGTGTGGCGGTACCTTTGTCCAGCTTCAGTCGCTCTGCCGCGTCGTAGTCGATGTCAAAGGCGATGGACAGATCATTTGTGACCTGATGTGCGCCCACCGGCAACGTCGTTGTGTGAATGATCGAACCCTCGACATAGACGGCAATGTCGGTCGTGCCGCCGCCGATGTCCACTAGGGCCACCCCCTCTTCACGCTCCTCGGCAGTCAGCACGGCGTCCCCGATCGCAACCGGGGCCACTATGAAGTCAGATGGCGTGACACCCGCCGCCCGGACTGCATTGGACAACCCTTCAACGTGCCTCACGTCGCAGACGATGCAATGGCTATGGATAGTCATCTCCGCAGCGTGCATGCCCAGAGGATTGCGAACACCGTGTATGCCGTCGAGCGAGTAACCGCGAGGGATAACGTGAACGAGCCTCATCCCGGGAGCAAGACTGATATTACTAGCCGCGCGCAGGGCGAATCTCAGATCTTCTTCCGTGATCGCTCTAACGCCGCCTGCGCGTGGCACGTTGTGGGACTGATTCGCCGTCTCGATGTGGCTTGCGGTCAGGCCCACGTATGCGCTTGAGATCGGCTTGCCGGCCTGGGAGGAGGCCGCTTGAACTGCGGCCCTTATGGACTCGGTCAGCTCGCGAGGATCGTCAACCGTTCCCCGGCTCATCCCTGAGCACCGTCGAACGCCTGCGCCGATCAACTCTGCTTGGCGGTCGGGCCTGAGTTTCACAAGCATTGCGGTCACCTTGGTGGTTCCCACGTCGATTACAGCTCTAAAGTCGTCCTGAATCATTGACACATCTCTGCCGTCAATGCGCGCCGGTAATCGCCGTTGCGCCGTATAACGCCTATCGCGTTCATTGTTTTCAGATCCTCTCCGCGGTCCGCAGCCTGGCGCTCCGGCTTCGGGGATTGGTTTCCACCTCAGCTGCGGTGGGTTTTGTCGCTCGACGCTTGATCAATCGAATGGTGGCGAGGTGATCGCACGTGCACACCGGGCCGCCGGGTGAACAGACGCAGTCGGACGACTGCTTTCGCATGAAATTCTTCACGATCCGGTCCTCGAGGGAGTGATACGAAATCACGACGAGTCTTCCGCCGTGGCCCAGAAGGGACACTGCCTGTTCCAGGGCTACCTCGATTGAGGAAAGTTCGTCGTTGACCGCGATGCGCAGCGCCTGAAAGGTCCGCGTCGCGGGGTGGATCCGGCTGCGCCGTCGCGGACTGATCTCCTGAATGACCTCAGCCAATTCGCTCGAAGTCGCAATCGGGCGCCGGGCCATGATGCCCCTTGTTATGCGCCTGGCAGCTTTTTCTTCTCCAAGGTAGTAAATGAGGTCTGCCAACTCGGATTCGCTGTAGTGATTGACGATGTCTGCCGCGGTCGTCTTCTGCCGCAGGCCAAATCGCATGTCGAGCGGATCGCGTCGGCGAAATGAGAAACCGCGCGGTTCGGCGTCGAGTTGCAGTGACGAGACGCCGAGGTCGAACAGCACCCCGTGAACGGGCACAAAATCTTGCTGAAGCGCAATAGCGCGCAGGTCTCGGAAGTTCTCGTTGACGGCCAGGAACGATTGGTCATGACCGCTCAGCCGCGCCCGTGCGACCGAGATGGCTTCCGGGTCGGCGTCGATTCCCAACAATTGGCCGCCGGGATTTGCTGCTCTGAGAACAGCATCGGCGTGACCGCCTTCGCCCAGAGTCGCGTCTATGTACCGGCCCCCCGGCTGAACTTTCAACGCATCGAGCGTTTCCGGGACCAGCACTGGACGGTGGTGGAGTTCCAGGTCCATAAGGATCAACTCCAGGCCCCCCCGGCGTATGTAGATTTATGCGATGCGTGCTGCTTCAATTTTGGCGGTTTTCAGGAATTGCAGGCTCTGGCAGTATGTCGGTGTTCGAGCGGGACCCAGACCCAGGCTGCGCCGCTCACAAGGAGATGAAATGTTTGGTCTGCGCTAATTAGTAACAGCCCTCTAACATGGCGTGCCAAGTCAAAAAGGCAGCGTGTTTTGGCCGAAAATTAAAAGACCGGATGACGTGCTACTATCCGGCCGGGTGGCGCATGAACCATGACTACTTACGCGGTATTGACAAGCAGCGACCTCGGCGCAAGAGGTCAACGAATGGACACGAGCGGCGATGCGATCGTCGAACTGATGAGTGCCGCGGGTCACCGGCTGGCAGACCGGGCGATACTTCCGGACGACGTGGAACAACTGGCCGAACAACTCGCGCGGTGGTGTGATACCGGCGCCATTGGCGTGGTGCTGACGACTGGCGGCACGGGTCTTGGCCCGAGGGACGTGATGCCGGAGGCCACCGCAAGCGTGTTGGAATTCGAGATTCCGGGCATTCCCGAAGCCATGCGTTCCCAGACTCTGGCCAAAACGCCGATGGCCATGATCAGCAGGTCGCGGGCCGGCGTCAGAGGCCGGACGCTTATCGTGAATTTACCCGGCAGTCCAACGGGTGTCAGAGAAACGCTTGAGGTGGTACTGCCGGTATTGGGCCATGCCGTCGACATACTTCAGAATCGGCACGCCGGCCCCCATCCCACTTGAACGCCGTGAATGACCGTCTGAACCCGCTGATTCGAACGACTGGCTGGTTGATCATCTTGGTCTCCGGCGGACAGCGCCCTGGGGTTAGCCAAGTGTCACAGTCGCCCGAAAAGACGCAGTTCTGCCAGGCCCGATGATGATGCGCATAAGAGTCCTGACCCTGTTCCCGGAGATGTTCGATGCGCCGCTCAGTACAAGCATCGTCGGGCGTGCAAGAGCCAGCGGCATTGTCGATCTGACGATTCACGACATCCGCGAATACACGCATGACCGCCATCGCACAGTGGATGACGAACCGTACGGCGGGGGACCGGGCATGGTGATGAAGCCGGAGCCCCTTCAGGAAGGAGTTGACAGCCTGAGGAGTGAGGGTGAGGCGAATGGGGAACAGCCCGCCCGCTTGTTGCTCATGTCGCCGCAGGGAATCCCGTTCGATCAAGCTGCTGCAAACAGGTTTGGCCAGGTGGAATCGATCCTGATCGTTTGCGGCCATTACGAAGGGGTCGACGAACGCTTCATTCAGCAGTCGGTCGATGAAGAGATATCCATTGGCGATTTCGTCCTTACGGGTGGTGAACTCGCCGCCATGGTTGTGATAGACGCAGTCGTGCGGTTGTTGCCGGGCGCGTTGGGCCACCCCGGCTCGGCGGAGGGGGATACATTCGGGAGCAGGGCAGGAGGAATCCTCCAGGGCCCCGTATATACACGGCCGAGGGTGTGGAAGGACACGCCGGTCCCCGACGTTCTACTGTCAGGAGACCACGCGCGGATAGAAACGTGGCGCCGTCGGCAGGCGCTCGAACGCACCAGACAGCGTCGGCCTGACCTTCTCGACGGTTGGCCGGAGTCGCAGTAGGTCCATGTTGATCAAGTGACCGCAACGGCTGTAAAGCTGTAAACTTGTATAGAGACGTTTATCTATCGCTCGATCTTGGGCGCGCTTTGCGCGCCTTTTCGCGTCGAACGCAACACTTCACAGGACCTTTCACAATGGACGCGCGCGACATTCTGCAAATAAAACCGGCGGACTCTATCGACGATTTTCGTCCCGGCGACACGGTAATCGTCAATGTGCGAATCCGTGAAGGCAACAGGGAACGCGTCCAGGCATACCAGGGGAACGTCATCGTCGGCGCCCACCGCAAGAGCCACGTACCCCAGCCGGGAGCAACGTTTACCGTCAGGCGTGTCTCATACGGGGTGGGAGTCGAGCGCATATTCCCTCTCTGCTCCCCAATGATCGAGTCAGTGAAAGTTACGCGACGCGGCAAGGTACGCCAGGCGAGGCTCTACTACCTTCGAGGCCTTACCGGCCGCAAAGCTCGCATCAAGGAACGCCGTTAGGATCGCGCGGGGCGTCGTCGATGGCGTCCCTCGTTAGTGACTGTCAAACGCCGCGGATAATTTTGTGCGGCAAGTCTAAGATCGCGGGGCAGGCTGCTTAAAGTTGCCACTCACGCTGCCGGGATCGATTCGCGATGCGATACGCCGAGGTGGCGGTCGACTGCCCTGTGGACCGCCCTGAAACATTTTCCTACTCAGTTCCGGATCATCTGGTTGTAGTGCCGGGCGACGTGGTCCAGGCGCCGTTCGGGCCGCGAACCGTCAAGGGCGTGGTGTTTGAAGTTGGCAGGCCGCCCAGAGTCGAACAGACGCGGGACATAGTCCAGGTCGCTGACGGCGGACCATTCATTCTGCCCCACTGCCTCGCTCTTGCACGGTGGGTCGCTGCCCACTACAGGTCTACTCTGTTCGCCGCCGCTGCCTCCATGCTGCCCCCTGGTGGTATCAATAGGCTGCGTCTGTGGATTACTAAGACAGGTCCGCCGCCGAGGCCGCTGACAGCGCTGGGAGCGCGTGAACAACGGGCGATGAGCTACGTGCCAGACGAGGGCCGGGTCACAAGGCAGTCGGTTGGAAGGAAACTGGGCAGAGGGGGAGAAGCGGTCGTTGACCGGCTGGTCAGGCGAGGATTTCTTGGGAGCACGTATTCCTGGGAGTCGCCGACGGTAAGGACGAAGTACCGTGACGTCGTCGTGCTGGCCGTTTCGGTGCAAGAAGCCGAAGACAAAATTGCTGAGTACGAAGGAGGTCGCAGCGCGCCTCGAGGCGAACTACTGAAGTGGCTCCTGTCTGGCAACGGCCCCGAGACACGATCGGCGCTGGCCCGCCGATATGGCCAACAAGCAGTGAAGAAGACACTGGATCTGGGATTGACGAAACTCGAGCGCGTTCAGGTCGAACGCGATCCTCTCGAGGACTACGTCGTTCAGCAGCAATTCCCGCCTGAACTGACAAGCGATCAGGCCGTCGCAGTCAGGGCGATCGAGGCCGCTCTTACGAATGGCGATGCAGCTTCACCGGAAGATCTCGACGCCGGCAAACCTTTCCTGATCTACGGAGTGACAGGCAGCGGCAAGACAGAGGTCTACATGAGAGCCGCCGACGCCTGCATGAGGGCGGGTAGACGGGTCCTTGTCCTCGTTCCGGAGATTGCCATGACGCCGCAGACCCTGGAGCGATTTGCATCGCGATTCCCTGGCAAGATCGCGCTGCAACATTCGGGCCTGCCTGCCGGTCAACGTTACGATCAGTGGTGGCGCATAAGGCGTGGAGACTATCCGATCGTTCTAGGCTCCCGCGGCGCGGTTTTTGCTCCCATCGACGATCTCGGGTTGGTGGTGATCGACGAGGAGCACGAATGGACGTACAAGCAGCACGACCCTTCGCCGAGATACCACGCCCGGGCGGTGGCCGAGCGACTTTGCCAATTGACAGGCGCCGTCTTGGTCATGGGAAGCGCAACGCCGGATACCGCAACCTATCGTCGGACTGAACGGGGCCGGGTGCGGCTGTTATCCCTGCCGCGCCGCATCATCTCCGGTGAGGCTGATCAGCCGTCGGACACACGCGATAATCGCGCCGACGTCCGACTCGTCGACATGCGCGACGAACTACGCGCAGGCCACACGGAGATACTGAGTCGGCCGCTGATAGACGAGATGAAAAAATCTCTGATCTCAGGCGGGCGGGTGATCCTGTTCATCAATCGTCGAGGCACGGCCTCGTTCGTCCAATGCCGGGATTGCGGCGCCATACGCAGTTGCCGGCGTTGCGACACCTCGCTGACGTTCCACCGGTCGTCCAACCCGGGAACACCTGACCAGCTGGTCTGCCACTTTTGCAACTACCGGATACAAGCGAGGCGGGCGTGTCGCGAGTGTGGGGGAAGCCAGATGCGGCGTCTTTCTCCAGGCACCCAGGCATTGATGGACGCCGTCAACTCATACTTTCCCAGGACCGGGGCGATCAGATGGGACTCCGACTCGGCCCGCACGGCGAGAGATCACTCCCGCATCGTCGAGGAGTTCGAGAAAGGAGAGGCTCGCGTCCTCGTCGGCACCCAGATGGTTGCAAAGGGGCTCGACATTCCTTCAGTGACGTTGGTTGGAGTGATATCAGCCGACACGGGCCTGGCAATCCCCGACTACCGGGCAGGCGAAAGGGCGTTCCAGATACTGGCCCAGGTCGCCGGACGAGCGGGCAGGGGACCGCGGGGCGGCAACGTGGTCATCCAGACGTTTCAGCCTGACCACTACGCCATAAAGGCTGCCGCCGCACAGGATTACGAAACTTTTTACGATACTGAAATCCGCATGCGGCAGAGTCTGGCCAATCCACCGTTTACGAACATGATCAGGCTCACCTGTTCCTCGCACGACCGCGAGTTCGCTCACGCCGCGGCGATTACAGAAGCCGATCTGTTGAAAAGGGAGAGGGCGAACCGCGGGCTTACCGACACCGTAGTGACCGGTCCGACCCCTGCATATCCTCTACGGGTACGGGACACCTACCGGTGGCACGTGATACTAAAAGGCCCGAGGCCTGAAAGACTTCTGGACGCGGCCCCGGTGGGTGACGGTTGGGTCGTGGACGTAGACCCCGTCAGCCTTGCGTAGAACGCTCGCGTAGTGTCTTTCGCAGTTATGTGCCAACCATCGCATCGACGCCACATGCAGGCGGCGCGAGAATATCCGCATGTCGTTACTGGAAATCCGCATAGCGCCCGATCCCATCCTGCGCAAAAAGGCGCGCCCGGTCAAAAGGGTGGATGACGCCATTCGCAAATTGGCCCGGAACATGATCGAGACCTTGCAGGACGCAAAAGGGGTCGGCCTGGCGGCAAACCAGGTCGGCGTGCTCAAACGCGTGGTCACCATCCAGTTGCCCGAAGAGGAGCCGAGGGTCTTCGTAAATCCGTTAATCACCAAACGGGTAGGCGAGCGGGAGATCAAGGAGGGTTGCCTGAGCGTGCCCGGATACTTCGGGCTGATCAACCGGTCCGTAACGATTCGGGCCAGGGCGCTCGATGAGTGGGGCGCCAAATTCAGGCTGTCCGCAGAGGAACTGCTCGCTCAGGCGATCGAGCACGAAATCGATCACCTCAACGGCATCCTGTTTCTCGATCATCTTGAAAGCCACGAAAAACTGTGGAAAGCCGGCGAGGAGCCGGCCGCGCCTCACTCACACGACGTCGACCTGACGATTCACGCCGACCACTCCGACTCCGATGATGGCAACGCAGCGAACACCGAGGTCCTGGCCGCCAAAGCCACCCTGTCGACTGTCACCGTCGACACCCCCATGGCCGACCTGGCGTACGACCTTACCGCCGCCGCGCCACGCCAGGAGTCGCCGGCGCCGCATGACAGGATTCCTGCCGAATGGGACCGTCCGTGACTGCGTTTCTGCCATAATCCCTTGTCGAATCATTATGCCAAGCGGACAAGCGATCAGTGATATACTGCCTAGCGGTTTCGAAACCCCTCGGGCGTCGAAACCGTTTTTTCTGTTACGAACTATTGCGGCAATCGCCGCAACAGAACTGCCACCCGGAGCGCGTGGGTCGACCTTGTGAGACGGTGTGAAGCGCGGCGGCTGAGGAACGGTTGTTAACCTATGCACGAACTTAGTGGTTCCGACGCCGACAGAGTCGGCGGCCTTTTGTTTCGCGCGGGGGACGCGGATTGTCCAGTTCACTGAGGAGACTCAGCGTCATCGCCGTCCTGGTGGCCCTCGCGGCGATCCTGTTGTCTATCCCTGAGTTGAAGATAAACGCCTTGGGCGGCACCTTCGTACGCGGCAACGAGGACACGTTCCTTGGGCTGTCACTCGGGCTGGACCTGCAAGGCGGCACTCACCTCGTATACATCGCAAGGCCCGAGGAAGGCCGCGACATTACGATTGATGACATGGAAGGTGTCCGCAGGATTATTGAGAGCCGGGTCAACGAGTTCGGGGTAAGCGAGCCGATTGTTCAGCTTCTTGGCACCCCGCCGGACCGAATTATGGTCCAGATTCCGGGCCTCTCGGGTGCTTCGATCACCGTAACCTTCGCCGGCAGTCCGGTTAGCCCAGAGACCCTACAGGACTTTTTCGTAGAAGAACTTGACAGACCTGACGCCGAAGTTAGCCAAAACGACAACGGTTCGTAGACGGTTCGACTTGATGACTTACTGGGTGAACTGCGCAACGAATCCGGTGAGATTGTGCGCAAGTCCGAGGCGGCCCAGTACAGGGAAAGGGTCGAGGCCCGATTCCCGATTGAAATGACCATCGCTTACGATCCCGAATTCATCCCTATTCCCCCCGCCGACGAGGCCGCCGCAGGAGACGACGCTTCTGAAACGGCAGAATCCGAACCGGAGTTTGAACCCGTTTGGCCGTCTCTCGAACAGGTGCAGGAAGCGTTTGCGGCAGCCGGGCGCCCTGATGTCGAGGTTGCCGCGTTGACTGACGGGTTGTTTACCGCCACCCTGTTCGGCCGTGCCGGACCCTCGAAGAACGAACAAGGCGAACCGGCGCCCGTCGACCTAGACAATATCGCCAAAGCGTTACGCGCCGTGGGTACCCTGACAAGAGGCGCACGGGCGAATCCGCTTGTAACCGGAAACATCTCTCAGTGGATCGTGGGAGGGGGTGTGCCAGAGGTAAAGGGGTATTTCGAGACTGCCCTACTGGAATTCCGCGAGAGAATCTGCGGCGAAGAAAACGCACCTCCAGCAGGGATGAGCCAGGAGCTTTGGTTGGTCGAAAGGTGCAACAACCCGCAGCACTACCAGGAACAGGCGACAGACATCAAAGCCGACAATCTCACCGACGCGTTCGCGAGCACGGTGGAGACAAGCCCTTATCCGGTAGTCAACATCGTATTCGATGACGAAGGCGCCGACGAGTTTTTCAAACTGACCGAACGGGTCTCGTTGCGGAACGATAGGCTCGCCATTTACCTTGACGGGGAGGAATTGGTGGCGCCGGGAGTCGATCAGAGTGTAGGCGGCATCGCCGGCGGCCGCGCCATCATCGAAGGCAGATTCACGGCTGAAAAGGCCAGAACGATCGCTATCCAGATAAGGTCCGGCGCGCTTCCGGTGGATTTGGACCTGATTCAGGAACGCACCGTAGACGCCACACTCGGTGACGACTCACTGCAAAAAAGCCTCATCGCCGGAGGAGTCGGGATGGTGTTGCTCCTCATTTTCATGGTCGTTTACTACAAGATTCCCGGACTCGTTGCAGCGGTCGCCCTCGTCATGTACACGGCGCTGCTGCTGGCCATATTCAAAGGTATTCCCGTAACGCTTACGCTCTCCGGGGCTGCGGCCATCGTTCTTTCTCTGGGCTTTGCAGTGGACGCCAACATCCTGATTGCGGAGCGGGTCAAGGAAGAACTGCGGACGGGCCGCACCCTAGTCGCTGCCATCAACGAAGGCTTCAATCGAGCCTGGCCTTCTATCAGGGACGGTAATATTTCGACGATCATCACCGCTGTCGTGCTCTTCTGGTTTGGCGACAGATTCAGCACGAGCATCATGCAGGGTTTCGCGCTGACGCTTGGCATTGGCGTTCTGTTGAGCATGTTCACCGCCTTCTTCGTCAGCCGGCTCATGTTGAGAGTGGTCGCAGGCACCAAGCTGGGCCAATGGCAAGACTTGTTTGTGCCTGTTCGGGACACGCTCGCGGCCGATGGCTCGCAGGAGAGCAGCTGATGGACGTAGTCGGCAAACGAAGAATTTACCTCTCCATTTCTGCCGTGCTTGGCGTGCTCAGTATTGCGTTCCTCGTGACTCAGGGCCTCAATCTGGGGATCGACTTTGTGTCCGGAACGGCAATCACGTACTCGTTCGACGGGTCGAACGACCCCGGCTCCGACGGCCTCAAGAG
>JAKZUY010000197.1:0-2517 GCA_047516345.1 Dehalococcoidia bacterium
TGCTCGGCATGACCGACGTTCCCCAAACCCGCCGCATGGCCTGTGCCATCATCGCCAACGCAATGATCTTTCACGAGCGGATTGCCGGCATGCATCCGACCGTCAGGCCGCTGGGGTTGGTGTGCGGCGACGGTATCCCCAATCCGCAGGGTGAGATGCTGGCCGCGTGGACCGACATCCTTGCTATCGACTACTGGGCGATCTTCGCCATCGCAAAGGACGTTCTGGAACAGCTGCCATCGGCGGATGCCGCCCGGATTCTGAGGCGGTTGAGAAACACCGCCCAGGCAGTTAACTCAGCCGGTGTCGACAATGCCCATGACCTGACCGGCCGCATCTTCCAGCGGCTTATTGCCGACCGCAAGTACCTGGCAACCTTCTACACCCTGCCCGCGTCGGCCGCGCTGTTGGCCCGGCTGGCCGTTGCCAGAATGGACGGCGTGGACTGGTCCGACGCCGAAGCGATCGGCAAACTGCGCGTCGCCGATTTCGCCTGCGGTACCGGCGCATTGCTTTCGGCCGTGTACGACCAGATTGCAGCCCGCCACGAACGAGACGGGGCCAACTCGGCGGACCTGCACCGGGTAATGCTGGAGGAGGTCCTGTACGGGTGCGACGTGATGCCATCGGCTATCCACATCACCGGCGCCACCCTTTCGGGCATCGAACCCTCGGTCGATTTTGGGAATTCCCGCCTGTACACGCTCCCGTACGGCCGGCAGTCAGACGGAACTGTGAAGATCGGTTCTCTGGAACTGATGCAAACCGAAAAGACGATGACGCTGTTTCACACCAGCGACCCGGGCAAGCGCACAGGCAGTACCGGAGAAGAGACCGCGGAGCAGATAGTCGCAGAGTTCCCCGACGAGGGCTTTGACCTGGTGATCATGAACCCGCCGTTTACACGGGCAGGTTCTGATTGGGAAGGTAGTGGAAGGCAGCAGGATTACGTTAAACAATTCCGGGGACTAAGCACGGACTTGGAAACGCAACATGCCATGGCCACTTTGATGAAGCAGTTGGCCAAGGATACGTGCTACCACGGTTACGCCGGGATCGCATCCGCATTTGCAGCCCTGGGCCATGGCAAGTTAAAGCCAGGAGGCGTCCTCGCTCTGGTGCTCCCGCTGTCAGCCGCAGTGGGTGTTTCATGGCAGAAGTTCCGCCAATTGTTGGCACTCCATTACACGGAACTAAACGTGCTTAGTGTTGCCGCAGCGGATAATGATCAACTGTCGTTCTCGTCTGACACAGGCATGGCAGAATGCCTGGTAGTCGCTCGCAAGCTCAAGCCGGGCGAAATCTCCGAAAAGCGCGTTCAATTCACGTCGCTATCTAAAAGACCTCAGGGATTCGCCAGCGCCGCGGCCATCGCAAGAAACATTGTCGAATGTGACTATCCGAGGAGGATCGAGGATGGGCCGTATGACGGTACCCCTCAGACTTTGGGGGATGAAGTAGTAAGCAAGAGCCTGACTACGCCCAACCCAGCAGATGACGATGGATGGGCCGGAGTACGGCTATGGGATTATTCTCTGGCCCAGACCGCCTACGAACTGTGTAACTCCCGACTATGGCTGCCCGGCACTCCTGCCCCATCAGAGATCAATGCGGTTCCGTTGAATCTCGTGGGCACACGGGGCTTCTACGACATGAATATCGCTGGGACATCTCACTCTGCACCCTTTTCAAAGGTCGCCCCCAGCCCAACTGCTACCTACCCATCCCTTTGGAACCACGACGCGACAAAGGAAACGCGTATGGTCTGCGCTGCAGATTCCCAGATGCAGGTGAAGTCGGGCATGGAGGCCAAAGCCGCTGCAGTTTGGGCAACGGCCAGCCGTGCCCACGTCAGCCGGGATTTTCGTTTCAATTCACAGCCGTTGGCTGCGGCGTTCACTGAACAAGAGAGCATCGGCGGCCGTGCCTGGCCGAACGTGGTTTTTGGCGATACTCAGTTTGACTATGCGTTTGCCATATGGGGCAATTGTACCCTGGGCATGTTGTCGTACTGGTGGCACGCAAATCGCCAAGTAGCAGGTCGGGGCACCATCACAATCGGCTCGCTTGAATCGCTGCCAGTCTTGGACTTCCGCGCCCTTAACGACGATCAACTGATCGTGGCCGAGTCGATCTTCGACGAGTTCCGCAACAAAGAGCTAAAGCCCGCGTACCTGGCTGACGCCGACCCCAACCGTGCTTTGCTGGACCGCCGCGTCATCCGCGACCTCCTCGGCTTTGATGAGGACACCTACATGGGCGTGCGCCGCCTGGCCGCCAAGTGGTGCGCTGAACCGTCGGTGCATGGCGGCAAGGCCCGGCCCAAAGACGCAAAATTCGTCGCATAGTCTGGCCCGTGAGGACGGCTGAGGGTTGAAGCGGCAGCGCGTTTCCTGCTTGACCACACGCGGTTAGTATGTGCCGGGCACAACCTTAATTCGAGGAACGACTGGTGACCGAAGCGCCCGTAAACGAAAACGTCCGCTACGAACCAGACGAGAACCCTCCCTCGGCGGT
>JAKZUY010000198.1:0-5981 GCA_047516345.1 Dehalococcoidia bacterium
CCTGTCTATTGACCAGCACGAACACCATCGACCGTGACAGCCCGGGAAATTATTCTCCTGATGGTTGTACTATCGCCCACGCGTCCCGTTGACGGCAACGTGTGGTGCGAGATCAATTGCGGAGGTCGTCCAGGAACTCAGACGCCGGTCTGACGCCGGTAACCAGCAGGCGATCCCTCGCCCTGGTGCAGGCTACGTACAACAGGTTGCGCTCGGTGTTATAGACTTCGTCCAGGTCTCCCTCGTCGGTTATCTCTTCGACGCGGGATTGCAGCGGGATCACTTCCGCATCGCAGGCCACGACCGCGACAGCGCGGAACTCCAGACCCTTGGCCAGGTGAATCGTACCTATCGTCATGCAATCGTCGATGGTGTCGCCATTCTCGTCGAGGATGGCGAAAGGCACGCCGGCGCGTCTGGCAACCTCAGTTGCCCGATCTATCTGAGCCTGAGATCGGACGAACACGCCGATTTCCTCCGGCTCCAGTCCATGCGAAAGAGCTTGATTGAGCCACTCGGCCACGGCCTCAACTTCGCTTTCCTCATCTTCCAGGACCTTCACCATTGGCGACGGGCCGTTGAATACGGAGATGGTGCCGGTTCGCTCTTCCAGGTTGCCGTCGGCATCGGCAATCTCTGGGTCCAGCAAACGGTCTGCCTGCATCCTGATCTGATGCGATGTGCGGTAGTTGACCCGCAACGTTTGGGAGCGACCGCGGATGTCGATGGCCAACTCTCTCCATGAGAAAGGCAGCTGGAAGATGCGCTGGCCTAGGTCGCCGGCGAAGAACAGACCATTCTCCCTGCCGCCAGCCAGCGTGGCGAGAAACCGCAGTTGGGCAACGTTCACGTCCTGGGCTTCGTCGACCACCACATAGTCGAATGGCCGTTTATCCGCCTTCTGCAACACTGTCGTCAACCGCCCAAACACTTCGGCCAGGGTGGTTAAACCCTTCTGCTGCAATCCCGACTTGACCCATTCGAATATCGGCCACAGCGTCTCTCGCTGCGATTCTGAGAGCCGACGATAGCGCCCCGCGCGTCGGATGCCACGGTAGTCCTCCCATGTACCCAACTGCCAGCCATCGACGACTCGATCCCATTCCGTCGACAGAAAGGTAGTAGAAAAACTGCTGCCATGCCATTCGACGGCTTCCCCGATGAGTCTTTCCACGTCTGGCCGGTTTGCCAGTTGGGGTTTCCCGAACCATTTGCCGGATAGGTCCAACGCAACCGCGTCCAACGATCGCACTGTGATGCGGCTGAGGATCCCGGCGTCGTGGTTGACCAGCAGTTCCAGCTTGGTTTGCAACAGGCGGGCCAATGCGTCGGAAAAGGTGGTTAGCAACACGCGGGCCGATGGGTTGACCCGGGCCAGGTAGGCCGCACGATGCAACGCCACCACGGTCTTGCCGGTGCCCGCAGAGCCGGAAACCCGGGCCGGCCCGTTATAACGCCGTTCGACCATTGCCTGCTGCTCGGGATGGAGGAATATCGCCCATTTCTCCCAGGGGTACTCCAAGGCGGCGGCCAACTCCTCGACGTTGCGCATGACGCGGAAGCGCCGCAACGCGTCGGGATGGTCAAAGGGGTCGGCACCCGACGGTGCAGGGAGCGACGGTTGCGGATGCTTGCCCACGGCCAACTCCAGAAGTGCCTCGGCTGCCTCGGTAGGCAGGTGGTCTGCCAGATCCAGCACAGTGTCCTCGTCTGCAACCCTGACGTCGCCGAGCCACTCTTCGGGTACCCCGTAACCAAGAAGTTGATCGTCCGGAATGCGGGCGAAAAGCGGCGGTTTGGCCGGAGCCTGAACCTGGGTTTCCACGTAAACGGGAACCGTGATTTCCTGGACCACCTCGCGTAGTTCGACCAGTTGAGCCGCGCCAGTAGCAGGGTGGGGTTCCAACTTGCGCCGCTCCGCCCACCGGTACGCCTCGTCGTGGCGCCCGACGTAGCAGAGCACAACATGCTCGCCGGTGCGGTGGAATATGATGCGCAGGTCGACGTTGACCCGGGCAGACCAGAAGTTGGTGTCCCTAGTGTTGCTCAGCCGATGCACGCTGAGGCCGGGCTGGGACGGATTGGTCTGTAGGTCGAAGGCGGTGGTCTTGGCCGCCCTCTGCTGCTCGTTCGGGAGCCTGCCCAAGCTTGCGGTGAACGTGTCCGCTATGCGGAATTGCATCTGCGTACCTGAAACATGAACCCTATCGGACGCGCTCCCACACCAATTCGTGATCGTCCAAGCTGACCCACTCACGTCCTGTTAGCCATACTTGGTCTATCTGCTTCGGCAACTGTGATGCCGTAATAATCCCGACGATGTCCTCGTCGGTCGCGGGATCACTGTCTCCGAAAAATTGAACGACAAGCAGCTTCAGACAGTCAGTGAAATCGTCGAATTTCTGTGCTGCCTTGCTCGCTTCCCGATTAAACCTGTCAGCGAATCCTTCCAGAGCGAGCTTCCTATCTTGGCTACATTCCAACGGGCTTAAATCACACTGGGAAGATGCTTTACAGCACGAACGGACCCCGCGAGCTTGGTGTGCATCGTCAACCTCATTGGATCCCAACGGACGAAAACCCCATGGCACTGGTGACCTACTGCGGATACCTCCCGGGGATTTAGCTTGGGCGCAATTCAAGATAATCAGATTACTGATTTCCTTGGCAAACCCACGAACCTGCCTTTGGCTTTCGCCTTTCAAATCATCTGCACAGAAAGAAAATTCGTACAACCTGTCGCTAAATTGCTCACGCACGAAATCAGCGACATCGCGGGGGAAGTTGTGCTCCTTGCTATGATCGCGTTGGAACATACTGGGCCAAACTACTGCTTTTCGTTCTATGACCATGGGAACTTGGCCTTCACATTCAAGTAACACTTCAGGGCGTTTGGGAGTTTGAGCCGGCTGCTCGTTGCCCTTCCCGTAAACGTCGAGGCATTCCGACCGAATGTAGGAAGTGTTATGAATCATGTTAAAGGCGTCAACAAAATCCTTGAGATGGAACCATTCACAGGTACCGCCCGGGCTTAGACAGGTGAAAATTACTTCTTCCATGGGCGGATGCTCCTTTCACCATGACGTTGGACGTTGAACTGAATTGCGGTTTGCCTCAAAACCAAAACCAAACCGAAACAGGAAGCCAGTGCCGAACGGCCTAGGAAGGCACGTAGGCAAGTTCCAGATTGGCCGACTTTGAATCACCGCACCCGGAACACTTTCATCACCTCGTCACCCAGGTGGTTGATGACCTTGACCGCGATGCGGCCGGTTTCGGGTTTAGGGAATGGACGCGAGGTGTCGCTGTTCAGCGTGGCCCAGGCGTCGGCGTCGATCTCGGCTTTCAGGGTAGTTTTCAGGGAGCGGTAGGGGTCGCTGGCGCCCAGGAAGTAAGCGTGGCGCACGAAGAAGCTCTCCTGGTCGTAGTCGGTGTCGATGAACCAGCAGGCGATACCATCCGGCCCGTCGCTGCGCACCTCGCCGGTGTTGGGGTGGAACACGTCCACGCCGTTGACCCGCACCTGGATATGGTTGTCCTCAGCGTCCATGATATCGATGTCGGGCTCGCCGAAGATGACGAACAGGTTGCCATTGCCGGTGTTCTTCAACTCGCCGGCCATATGCAGATCGGCGTTCATGCGGGCCTTCAGCACTGGCACACGCCCCAAGCTTTCGAACTCGGTAGTGTGGGCGTCGTAGTTGAAGGCGCAGGCGATCAGCACGTCGAACCCGCACTCGGCGGCCTCGCGCGCAGCCTCCA
Source organism: Dehalococcoidia bacterium (assembly GCA_047516345.1). Taxonomy (GTDB): domain Bacteria; phylum Chloroflexota; class Dehalococcoidia; order Lucifugimonadales; family Lucifugimonadaceae. The sequence continues at coordinate 3,763 of JAKZUY010000198.1, forward strand.
CCAGGTCAGGCCGGGAGACGGTGCCGAACTCGGGGCCGATGAAAATGCCCGCCCGCTTCTCCGGCCCTGACATGGCGTCATCATCGTCGCCGCCGGCGCCCTCGACATACTTGCCCTCGGCGCAGACCAACCGGCCGGGCCAGGGCGTTAGGGAGGTGAAGCTGATGCGGTCCTCTTTGTGGGCCTGCTGCACACCGGAGCGCCGCAGGTTGTCCAGGATGATCTCGCCGAAGTCGTAGCCGGTTGAGTAGCCGTTCCGGGGTTCGGCGACGCCGTCGATCACGTCGCCGTTCTCGTCCACGCCCAGCACCCGGTGGGGCGAGATGCTCTCCACGGTGAAGGGACCAGCGACGCGCACCTTGCTGCGGTCCTCGTAGGGCTTGTCGTACAGGTACTCGTACTCGGCGTGGGCGTCGATGGAGGCGTCGATCTCCATCTGGCGGGCGATGCGCAGCTCCCACCAACGCTCGTGCAAATTGGTAGCCTCGGGTTCCCACTCGTCCCTCGGCTGTTCTGGCAGGGTGTCCAACGTGTAGTTTCGACCCAACTCCGCGTTCAGCACCTGAAGGGCTGTGGCTTTATCGGCGGCCGTGTTGCCCGGGCCCGAGGCAATGAGCCATGCTATAGCGGAGTCTTCGGGCCACGGATCGCCCGGTTCCCGGGGAATCTCCCACGCCTCCCACTCGGTACCCAAGATGCGGTTCAGCTCCGCGCGGATGGGCTCCATCTCCTGCAGGAATTCCTCGTAGATGACGTCAATCTCGGTGTTGTTGGCGATGTCCCGCAGGGTGATGTGGGGCACGCGCTCGTGCACGAAGCCGTGGCGGACGTTGCGGTAGGTGGACATCTGCGACGGGTCGCGGCGGGAGACCTCGGCCTCCATGACCTGCCCCTCGCGGCTGTCGGCCAGCATGTAGTAGGGGTAGCGAGCGCCCATGATGCGAGCGCGGGCCAGGGCCAGCGCGACCCGCGAAGTGTCAATGGTGATCCACCGCCGGCCCCACTGCTCGGCTGCGTAGGCGGTGGTGCCGGAGCCGCAGGTGGGGTCCAGAACCAGATCACCAGGGTCGGTCGTCATCAGGATGCAGCGTTGAATGGTCTTTTGTGAGGTTTGAACGACATAAATCTTGTCTTCTGCAAAGCTGCCCAAGAACGTATCAGTCCATAAGGAAGTTACCTCTGAAACGGCGAAATCTTCAAGATAATTCATTTGAGAGAGGCTGTTAGAAGCTACATGAAGACGTTCTGCCTTACCCACTCGCTCCATGCCTTGAAGCGTTGACTTCCACGGTCTGCTGTACGTCTTACCCCTGAACGTAAATGGATACACCGGATTACCTTGGGTAGTAATGTTCCCGGGGCGATACAGCCTACCGCCTAGTGGCAAGACCCCGCCCCGTTTTTCTTGAGCGGTCAATCCTCGACGAACGCCTGTGTCTAGTTCGACCCATGTGTAAGTCTTCGCGGTGCCCTCAGCGGGATCCTTCGCCTGATACAGTTGCCGGTACTTTGCGTTGGGCTTGTTTTTTGTAAACCACAGGACGTAATCACATCGGGTGGCCAAAAATTTTTGTCTAATGCCGCCTGTGGTGACAAAAGAAATCAGACAACAAAAGTTTTCTTCACCAAACACCTCGTCCATCAAGTCCCTGATCCGATGGACATTATCATCGCCAATCTGCACGAATATCGAACCGGAGTCGGCCAGCAAATCGCGGGCCATTGTAAGGCGGTCGCGGAGGTAACTTAGATAAGAGTGGATGCCGTCGCGCCAGGTGTCGCGGAAGGCCTTGACCTGCTCCGGCTCGCGGGTGATGTGGGCCGCGTTGCCGTCCCGCACGTCGCGGCTGGTGGTGGACCACTGGAAGTTGGAGTTGAACCGGATGCCGTAGGGCGGGTCGATGTAGATGCACTGCACCTTGCCCTGCAGGCCCTCCCGCTCGGCCAGCGACGCCATCGCCTGCAGGCTGTCGCCCAGGATCATGCGGTTGGACCAGTAGCCCTCGTGCTGGTAGAAGTCGGTGCGGTCGGCCCCTTCGGGCAGGCCGTTGAAGTCGGCGAACATATCCAGCTGCTGTCCCTCATCCTGCCGGCCTTTTTGGGACTGCCGCATCAGGTCGGCGATGAGCGCCTTGGGGTGGACCTTCTCCTGGATGTAGAGAGGCGGCACGTTGACCACCAGGTCGGACAGGTCCTGCTCGTCCTTGCCCCGCCATACC
>JAKZUY010000199.1:0-3393 GCA_047516345.1 Dehalococcoidia bacterium
TCCGCCAGCGTCGAACTCTCCCGGAATGAAAACGCCCGTATTTTCATCCCGTTGCCACCAGATATGGTGGGTCTGACTTCCCATGTAGGTGGCCGAAATCTTCACATCGTCCGTCAACTCCCGCTGGATGCTTAGGTTCCACGAATGCCGCGTGGTCGGGGAGCTTTCCTCGCGAATCCCGGTAATGCTGGCAAATGGTGGAAACACCGCGTTCTCATTCACTGCTGCCTGCGGGAAGGGATTGCCTCCCGGGTAGTCTCGCCACGGGTCCTCAAAGCTTGCCGGGCTTTGGACTATGATCCGGGTGGCCCAGGGCGCCGTGTAGAAGCCGCTGAAGAATCCGCCCGTCAACTGGTCGTACGCCATGCCGTAAGCCGCCCGGATCGAGGTGCGTCCATCCCCCAGCGGGTCCCAGGCCAACCCCACGCGCGGGTTAAAAGTGCCCCAATCCGCATGGATGCCGGTCCCGGAGCACTTTCCCGAGGCGTCGCACTCGCCGGCAAAGCCCGGGTCCCCGGGGTAGGTCATGCCTGCAGGCGCGTTCTTAAACGCCGTCGACTGGAGGCCCGCCGCATAGCGCTCTTCGCTGAAATTCGCGATTTCACCGTGCCGTTGCAGCGTCGGCCAATAGGGCTCCCAGCGGACGCCATAATTGAACGTCAACCGGGGCGCCACGCGCCAAGTGTCGGCGAGGTAAACGCCCAAGATCCACTGGCTCCCATAGTTCTGGTTGACGCCGCCCACCTGGCGGAAGCGGCTGGGCTGTCCGGTCAGAAAGTCCGCCAGGGACAAGCCCGTCGCCTGACCATCAAAGGAGAAATCTCCCCAAGTGACTACGACGTCGTTGAAGTTGACTCGCTGATGCTGCAGATTGGCCCCGAACGCCCACTGGTGATTTCCGCGGGTCAGGTTCAAATCCTGGCCAAGCTGATAGTTCATGGTTCGGTTGGTTCCATGCCAGACTCCGGCCTGGAATGCGCCGCTCGCGCCCACGCGGAACAGCCTTGGTCCAAGAGGGGTAATATTGATGCCGAGCTCCGGGGCGGAGATAAACTCCACCGGGGGGCGGTCGGCGACCGACCGATTCACGGAGAGCCGCAGAGCATTGACCGTGTCGGGGTTGATCACCCAGGTGTGCCCGAGCGCCCAAGATTGGGCGAGGCTGTCGTGGGTCGTCGTAGTCGTATTCATCAAAACCGGATCGAATTTATACGGTGATGGGCTCAATGCACCGGTCGCAAGATACCGGCCGAACAGCGATTGGGCGTTGCTGAGCTGGTAGTCGACCCGGCCGACGAACTGATTCGAGTCGTCGACGGCCCTGGACGCATACCGGACTTCGCCGCACGGATCGCCCGTCTCCGGCATCATTCCTGACAGCGTTACCGCTGCTGGGCTCATCAGCGCCGGATCGATCCGATTGTTGACAAAGGGCGCGTCCAAAGTGATCTGACGGCCCGCATTGCAGGCCGGAGAGGCGAAATCGGTGAAGTCGCCGGCCAGCATGGCAGGCGTGGGCACAAACGCCCGATTGTCGGATGGATCTTGTCGGATGGTTTCGCCCTGGTATCCGCCAAAGACAAACAGCTTGTTCCGCGCGATGGGGCCGCCCAAGGTTCCGCCGAACTGGTTTCGCTTCAGCGTACTGTTCTCCCTGGCAAAATAATTCCGGGCGTTGAACAGGTCGTTGCGCACAAACCAAAACCCGCTGCCGTGAACTTCGTTCGTGCCCGATCTGGTCACCGCGTTGACCTCGGCGCCGGCGTGCAGCCCGCTTTGCGCGGAGCGCACGCTGGTTTGGACCTGAAATTCTTGCAGTGCGTCGGGAAAGGGCAAGGGCAGGCTCAGATTGTCGTACGGGTTGTTGTGGAGGGCGCCATCAAGGATGTACGCTGTGGCGCTCTGGAAGGAGCCGGCCACGGAAATTGCAGGAACGTTCCGTATCGTGAAAGACCTGGAACTTCCTGACTCTACGGCCGATCCGGCGAGGAGTATCAACTGAGTGACGTTGCGCCCATCGAGCGGCAACTCCAGAATCCGCTCGCTGTCGACCACCTGACCGATCGCGGTGGTGCGCGTTTCCACTTGCACCGCATTGGCCACGACCTCCACGGTTTGGTCCACCTGGCCCACCACTAAGGTGACGTTAATCACGGGGCTGCTGCTGACTTCCAGGACGATCCCGGTCTGAATATATGTCCGGAACCCCGGCAGAGCCACCTCCAGGCTGTAAGGCCCCACTGGGAGGTTCGGGAGCACGTAGGATCCGGTCTCATTGCTGACCGCAATGCGCTGCGCCGCCGTGGCGGTCTGCGTGGCCGTCACTTCCCCGCCCGGTATCAGAGCTCCAGTCTGATCTTGAATGACGCCGCTGATCTGCGCCGTCCCCTGCGCCCAACCGCTGGCGCACGTCATAGTAGCCAGCACTGCAACGAAGAATGGGACGCCGATGTGCTTCATTTTACTGCTCCGTTTCATTTGATGACCCTCCTTACTTATCTTTACCCTGCCCTTTTCAAGCATTCAGGCACGAGAGGGACGGCGGGACGGGAGTCCTCACTGTCTCTCCAAATTCCCATTTGCCACCCGCCTCTTGCACGTGAAACCAGGTTTGCACCGCACCCCCCCCCTCCGTGGGGTTCGCGTGGTTGGCGAAGCCTACTATCCCCTCCCAAAGGTATCCCACCCACTGGCAGACGATAGTTCCAGATCCCCTCCTCGCACTGTCCACCCCGCCTCCTGGCGTCGGCTCACGAGAAGCCCCGAGTTCGCTGAGGTAGCCCGTTATTGCTGACGAAAAGTCTCCGCTACGTTGGGGGCCGACAGGCCCCAGGAGCGAAGTGTTCCACTTCCGTCCCCGTCCTGCGAGTTTATGACTTTAGTCGAATGTTTCGCCCTCCAGGCCGTAGCTCCATCCGTCCGAGGGCCGCACCAGTGTCCTCAAGACGAGCCGGTGGTCGTCCGGATTGCGGCTCGGCAGGCCGGTCATGATCACCTCCTCGCCAGCAAGGAGGGATTCCCGGGTTACACCCTGGTCGCTGATCTGACGGGCGCCCCCCCATTCGGCAATCCAGCGCTGCATTTCGCCGTGTTCGTCCGGCGCCATCACATGAATAAACGAATGGGGATTTCGCACCACGAACTGAACGATCGGCCCGCGGATCTCGATCGGTTCTGCTTGATCCAGGTACAGCGCCGAGAAAGAGTGGTGTGCGCTTACCGGCGCGGCGAACGCCACCACTCCCAATGTGATCAACAATAGACCAAACAACAGACCAAACTGTTCGCTCTTCATGACCCTCTCTCCTTTTTGCCTTTCATGATGCTCCTCTCCTTTTCCTCTCCAAGTCTCCGACACAGTCTGGTTCCGCCGCCAGCCCCTGCCTTCCCGCC
>JAKZUY010000200.1:0-8620 GCA_047516345.1 Dehalococcoidia bacterium
CCGACGGCTAACTCGTACAAGCGACTGGTTCCCGGGTTCGAAGCGCCGACGATTCTTGCCCTTTCGGCGAGAAACCGCAGCGCGGCGGCACGAATTCCCGTTTACTACAATGATCGAGCCGCGAAACGAGTTGAGTTCCGGTCGCCTGACCCGACTTGCAACCCTTATCTGGCGTTTTCAGCGATGCTGATGGCAGGGCTGGACGGCATCGAGACCGGCGCCGATCCGGGAGAGCCGATAGACAAGGACCTGTTCGAGTTGCCTGCGGACGAGTTGGCCGCTCTGCCACAGGTGCCGGGTAGCCTGGAAGAGGCGTTGAACGCGTTGGAGGATGACCACGAATACCTGCTCAAAGGGGGTGTGTTCACGCCGGACCTGCTGGAGACGTACATCTCGCACACGCGTGAAACGCAGGTTGACGAGATGAGAATTCGGCCCCACCCGTACGAGTTCTTCCTGTCGTTCGACGCGTAAGGTCAGACCAACGATGTCCCTTTAAAACAGGGTTCGAGAAGCCGCCGTACACCGGCGGCTTCTTCGCGCGTTGGGCCGTGCCGCCCCGCCGGGCGCCTACGAGAGGCGCCGCTACGTGATGGTGGGGTCGAGGAGTGTTTGGATTAGCGCTTATTGGGGGCGTTCGCCTAGTTCGACCTGGAGGTCGATTGGTTCGCCGTCCCGGTTTATTCCAATTGTTACGGTGTCGCCGGGGCTTGTGTTGAGGGCAAGGTAGGCGATCACGTCCTCGATGGCCTTTACCGGGTTGCCGTCGATCGACACTATGACGTCCCCGCCGACGTTGACCGGCCTGCCGAGCACAGTGATCTGCTCTTGACCGGCCCGCAGGCCGGCGTTTTCGGCCGGGCCGTTGGGGGAGACGGTCTGTATCAGCGTGCCGCGCAGATCACTGTCGAGATTTGCCGCGTCGCGCAGGTCCATGCCCACGTCCATGGCGCTGATACCTAACCAGGAATATCGATGCTCGCCGGTTTGGATGATTGACGGAACCACTCGCCGTGCGAGGTCGATCGGGACGGCGAATCCCACTCCGGAGTTTTGCCGCGATTCGCTGCGGATCTGAGAATTGATGCCGATGGCCCTGCCATGGCTGTCGAACAACGGTCCGCCTGAATTGCCGGGGTTGATTGCGGCGTCTGTCTGTATGACCTCGGGGATGGCGAAATGACTGAAACCGCTGTCTATGAGACGGCCCACGGCGCTGACGATGCCCACGGTCATTGTGAAGTCCTGGCCGAACGGGTTGCCGATGGCGACGGCGGACTGCCCCGGCCGGAGGGCACCGCTATTACCCAAAGCGACCGGGACGAGGGAACTTGAGGGGGCGTCGATCTTGAGCACCGCGATGTCTGAATCATGGTCAATGCCGACGACAGCGGCCTTGTACTCATCCCCGTTTCGGAAGGTGATCCTGGGCGCGTCTCCAACTCCTACAAGATGGTAGTTGGTGACCAGATGGCCTTCGTCGTCCCACACGAAACCCGAGCCTTCGCCGGCGTCGGACACGATGCGGACGACGGACGGGACGACCTTCTCGTAGAGGTCGGCGTAGAGGGCCTCCTGTGCTGTGTATTCGAACGGCGTATCGGCAGGCGGGAAACTGGCCTGAGTTTGCGCCGGTTTGGCCGTATCTGAAGCGGGAGATGCGGCAGGTTCGCCGGAGCAGGCGGCAATTGCCAACATGGCAACGACAACTGCGGCGAAATTTATGAGCTTAATCATGTTTATTCACTCCAGCGCGTTCCGGCCCAAACCGGTCCGATGCGCGTGCGCACATAAAAAAGACTATATAAAGCCTAAGTATCCAATGTGAAGTTGGTGTCAAGGAATTCGCCGGACCGCGTGGGGGTGGTGTTCCCGGGTTACTGGGTATCAGTCGTGGTATTGCGAGGCGAGGGGGAGACGCCGGTCTCGTCCAAATGCCAGGCCGGTAATCTTCACGCCGGGGGCGGCCTGCCGCCTTTTGTATTCGTTGCGGTCGACCAGGCCTGCGATGCGTCTTACTGTGGCCTCGTCAGCGTGTTCGCCGACGGTATCTTGTTCGCTTTCGACTATGTGCTGAATCGGCCGTCGATTCTCCACGTACATCTCCAGAATGCGGTCGAGCACGGCGTATGGGGGTAACGAGTCCTCGTCGAGTTGATCCGGCCTGAGTTCGGCGCTTGGCGGCTTGTCGATCACGGCCTGCGGTATCGGAGAACCCGGGCCGGACTCGTTGCGGCGCCTGGTCAACATGTAGACAAGGGTTTTCGGAACGTCCTTGATGACTGCGAATCCGCCGGCCATGTCTCCGTAGAGGGTTGCGTACCCGGTGGCCATCTCCGATTTGTTGCCTGTTGTCAGCACGAGCCAACCGAACTTGTTTGAGATGGCCATCATGAGATTGCCACGGATGCGCGCCTGCATGTTTTCTTCCGCCACGCCGGGCTCGGTCCCGGTGAAGTATGGCGCCAGCATCTCCTCGAAGGCAACGTGGCCAGGCTCTATAGGGATGTGCCATAGATCGATGCCCAGCCGTTTTGCCAGGTCCATGGCGTCTGAACGGGAACCTTCGGAAGAGTAACGCGACGGCATCGATACGCCTACGACGTTTTGCGCGCCGAGGGCGTCCACTGCGATGGCGGCGACCAACGACGAATCGATACCGCCTGACAGGGCAACCGCCACTTTGCCGAATCCGGTTTTGCGGACGTAGTCGCGTGTTCCGACGACGAGGGCCGAGTATGTGACGTCGAGAGTGTGGGCTTTTTCGACCCTTGGCGGAGGCAGTGCGGGCCTGTTTTTCGGAGTTGGCGCGCAGACCTGCCACGTCTCCGTATTTCCACTGGCACGGGCGCCGCGTTCTGCTATGGGACTTATTCGGCGGGCGGCCCGCACTTGCTCGACATCGAGATCGATGATCAGCAGGTCCTCTTCGAATTGCGGACTCGACGCGAGAAGGGTTCCGTCGGGCCCGGCAACCATGCTGCCTCCGTCGAAAACCAGCTCGTCCTGACCCCCGACCTGATTGACGTAAGCCACGAATGCCCGGTTGCGGTTAGCGGCCGAGGTTACGAGTTGTTCCCGCGTTTTGCGCTTCTCCATCTCGAATGGGGATCCGTTGATGTTGACGATCATCTCGGCGCCGGCGGAACACTGCGCTTCCGACGGTCCGACCTGCCGCCAGATGTCTTCGCATATGTTGATGCCGATGACGCAGCGCCCGAGATTGGCCACGGGGCAAACGTCGCCCTGGACGAAGTAGCGGCGTTCGTCGAACACCCCGTAGTTGGGTAGGTGGAACTTGTGGTAAACGCCCTGCACGCCGCCGTTGGCGATTAGCGCCGCGGCGTTGAACAACTGCCCGTCCACCTCGTCGACGAACCCGACGACGGCCGCGATGTGTTTGACGTCACGCGCCAGAAGTTGCAGCAGTCTTCGGTTTTCAGCGACGAATGACGGGTAAAGGACTAGGTCCTCCGGCGGATAGCCGGTCACGGTCATTTCCGGAAACGCCACCAGGTCGGCGCCCTGAGCCGAGGCCCGGGCGATCCAACTTTTAACGAGCCCCGTGTTCCCGCGCAGGTCACCGACTGTGGTGTTCACCTGTGCCAACGCTATACGGAAATTGTCCACGTTCGGAGTCTAGCGCAGCGCCGCGGGAGGGTCGTCGATTTCCGGACGGGTCTCGCCGGAGTTGCCTTCTGTCTCGTTGCTCATACCGGTCGGGGCGCGGCAGATGGCGGCCGGCTAGCCTGCGGTCGCCCCGACGTTCTCGATTACAGGCCGTGCGTAACCCCTGACCGTCGGCAGGTTTGAGTGGCCCATGAGGAACGTGTCGATGGACCTTGCGCAGGACCTGCCGGCCGCGATGGCGTGCACCACGATGGATTGACCGCGCTGCATATCGCCGGCGGCAAACACGCCGTCCACGCTGGTCATCATTGACGCGCCGGTCTTGACGTTTCCGCGGCCGTCGTACTCGACCCCGAGGTCGTCGAGCAGGCCGTGGCGCTGGGGATGAACGAACCCCATGGCGAGGAGCACGAGTTCGGCCTTGATGACGAATTCACTGCCTGGCACCTCGGCCAACCGTGGCCGGCCTTCAGGGGTGGGCTGCCATTCGACTCGAACGCAATTCAACTCAGCAACCCGTCCGTCCTGGCCCGTGAAGCTCTTCGTGGACACGTTGTAGTCACGCGTGCCGCCCTCCTCGTGTGCCGAAGAGATGCGGAACACGGTGGGCCACTGCGGCCACGGATTTTCGTTCTTGCGGCCGTCGGGAGGCCGGGGCATGATTTCGAACTGCATGATTCTGGCGGCGCGCTGCCGTATTGCCGTTCCGAGACAGTCGGCGCCGGTGTCCCCGCCTCCGATGATCACGACATTCTTACCCTCGGCGGTGATGGTTTCTTCGGGCGAGAATTCCTGGCCGCGTCCCTTGCGGTTCTGCTGGGTCAGGTATTCCATTGCGAAATGGATGCCTTCGAGTTCACGGCCGGGCGCCGTCAGGTCCCGAGGAATGGTCGAACCGCCGGTCAGACACACTGCGTCGAACCCGGAGCGCAACTCGTCCACGGTGATATCCGAGCCCACGTTTGTGTTGGTGCGGATCTCGACTCCCTCTGCAACCAGCTGTTCGACGCGGCGGTTTACGTGGCGCTTCTCCAGTTTGAAATCGGGGATGCCAAGCGACAGCAATCCCCCCACGTACTCGTCGCGCTCGAACAGTGTCACGTAGTGACCGGCGCGATTGAGTTGTTGCGATGCGGCCATGCCGGCGGGTCCCGATCCAATTACGGCGACCTTTTTGCCTGTGCGGTGTGACGGAGGTTCTGGCTTGATCCAGCCCTCTTGCCATGCGCGATCTACTATCGCCTTTTCGATCATCTCGATCGTGACGGCATCCTGATTTATGGCGAGGGTGCAGGCCGGTTCGCACGGGGCCGGGCATATACGGCCCGTAAATTCCGGAAAGTTGTTCGTGGCGTGCAGCCGTTCGATGGCAGAACGCCAGTCACCCTGGTAGACGAGGTCGTTCCACTCCGGGATGAGGTTGCCCAAGGGGCACCCGCTGTTGCAGAACGGGACGCCGCAGTCCATGCAGCGGCTGGCCTGCCCCTGCGCTTCCGCGGTTGTCCACGGCACATAGACGTCGCGCCAATCGCCGACGCGTACGTCTACCGGCCGGCGCTTCTGTGGCACGCGGCCCTTTTCGAGGAATCCTCGTTCCTTACCCATAGGCGCCGGCGGCTACTGAGAGTTCGTGTTCCGGAAGGGACCCGTTGTTGGAGGGAATCGTCTGTCTGTCTGTCAGTTCCCGAAGCACGCGGGCGTAGTCCCTGGGCATGACTTTGTGGAATCGTTGCAGTGACGATGCCCAGTCGGACAGCAACCTCTCGGCAACCGAGCTTTGTGTGTAGCGATGGTGATTCTCAATGAGCCTTCGCAACTCGGAGTCGTCGCTGCTGCCCGGCAGCACGGGTTCGAGGTCTGCCATGCCGTCGTTGAAACGTTCGGGGAACATACCGTCTTCGTCGAGCACGTATGCGATACCGCCGCTCATCCCGGCGGCGAAGTTGCGGCCGGTGGGGCCGATCACTGCTACGCGGCCGCCGGTCATGTACTCGCAGCCGTGGTCGCCGATGCCCTCGATGACGGCGTTTGCGGCGGAATTACGCACACAGAATCGTTCGCCGGCGAGACCCCGGATGTAGGCTTCGCCGCCAGTCGCGCCGTATAGGGCGACGTTGCCGATGATGATGTTCTCTTCGGGCACGTAGGTTGAGCCGGGGGCTGGAACAGTGATGAGGGCGCCGCCTGACAGACCTTTGCCGAAGTAGTCGTTTGCGTCCCCTTCGAGCCGAAAAGTGACGCCGTTAACCAGGAATGCGCCGAAACTCAGCCCGGCTGAGCCTGTGAACGTGAAGGCGATCTTTTTCTCCGGCAGGCCCTCCTCGCCGTACTTCTTGGCGATTTTTCCGCTGAGCATCGCGCCGACGGTACGGTTGCTATTCCTGATTGGAAGGGCGCCGGATACGTCCGCCGCGCCGCTGATAGCCGGTTCGGACATTTCGATCAGTTGGTGGTCGAGAGCCAATTCGAGGCGGTGATCCTGCGGTTGACAGGAATGTGGCGCGTCTCCCTCGATGCCGGTGGGAATGGCGAGCATTCGTGATAGGTCAAGCTTTTCGGCCTTGAAGTGGCCGCTGTCGTTACGCTGCCGCAGAACGTCGACCCGGCCGATCATTTCGTCCACCCGCCGGAATCCCAACTGGGCCATGTGTTTTCTGAGGCCTTCGGCCAGGAACATGAAGTAGTTGACCACGGCTTCGGGGGTTCCGGAGAATTTACGCCTCAGCGCCGGGTCTTGGGTAGCCACTCCGACTGAGCAGGTGTTGAGGTGGCACTTGCGCAGCATGATGCAGCCCATCGTCACGAGGGCCGCAGTTGCCACTCCCCATTCGTCGGCGCCGAGCAGGGCCGCGATTGCGATGTCGCGGCTCGTTTTGATCTGACCGTCGGCCTGCACGACTATCCGTCCCCGCAGACCGTTTTCGACCAGGACCTGTTGCGTTTCGGCGAGGCCCAATTCCCACGGCAGCCCGGCGTGCTTGATCGACGAGAGCGGCGATGAGCCGGTGCCGCCGGAGTCGCCGGAGATGAGCACGACGTCCCCTTTGCCCTTCGATACGCCGGCGGCGATGATGCCTACCCCAACCTCCGAGACGAGCTTGACGTGAATGCGGGCTTCGGGGTTGGAGTTCTTGAGGTCGTATATTAGCTGCGCAAGGTCCTCGATGGAGTAGATGTCGTGATGGGGCGGAGGTGAAATCAACTCGACGCCCGGCGTGGTCCTCCTGATGCCGCCGATGTAATCGCTGATCTTGTTGCCCGGTATCTCTCCTCCCTCGCCGGGTTTGGAGCCCTGAGCCATTTTGATCTGGAGGTCGGTTGAGTTGACCAGGTAGTTGGTTGTGACGCCGAATCGGCCGGACGCCACCTGTTTCATGCGGCTGGACCGTGAATCGCCATTCGATTCGGGTGTGAATCTTGTCGGGTCCTCGCCTCCCTCGCCGGTGTTGCTCCGTGCGCCGAGGCGGTTCATTGCTACGGCGATCGTCTCATGGGCTTCCCTTGAAATTGACCCCAGCGAGATTGCGCCGGTTGCGAATCTCTTGACGATTTCTGTGGCTGGCTCTACTTCGTCAAGCGGTATGCTATCCCGCTTGTCGAATGCGAATTCGAGTAGCGACCGGATCGTCAAATTCGATCCGGATTCCGAGTTCGACGCTTCCTCGAACTGCTCGAACACGCGGGCGTCGTTGCGAGTCGCGGCGTCCTGAAGCAGGGCGATGGTGTCGGGGTTCCAGAGATGCCGGTCACCTGTTCCCCGCCACAGGTAGAAGCCGCCGATTTCGAGTTGCAGGTTTGCGGGAATCCGCGCCTCGGGATAGGCGCGCCCGTGGTTTGCCAATTGGTCGGCGGCGATTTCCTCAAGCCCGATGCCGCCGATGCGAGAGGCGGTCCAGGTGAAGTATTCGTCGACCAGCTCTTGCGAAAGTCCGAGGGCCTCAAATACCTGTGCGCCGAGGTATCCCTGAAGGGTGGATATGCCCATTTTGGACATCGTCTTGAGGAGGCCCTTTTCGACTGCATAGCAGAAGTTGCGTTCCGCTTCATCCTGTTCAGGAATGATTTGTTCTGCGGCCGGGAATTCCCGCGTGCCTGCGAGGGTTTCGAACGCTAGATATGGGTTGACCGCGCTTGCTCCGTATCCGAACAGGCAGGCGATGTGGTGTACCTCGCGCGGCTCCCCTGACTCCACGATAATGTCGGCGAGATCTCGGGACCGCTCACGGATCATGTGGTGGTGAACTGCTCCCGTGGCTAGTAGCGCCGGAACGAATGAATTTTCGGAGTCGACGCCCCTGTCCGACAGGATAAGCAGCGTGCAGCCGTCCGCGGCGGCTTCGTCGGCCTCTTTGCGAATACGGTCGAGGGCCATTTCCAGGCCGTCCGGGCCATCGGCCACAGGAAATAGCGTGGAGACCGTACGGACCTTTATCGCAGGGTGATCGGCGGCCCGGATCCGTGCGAGGTCACTGTTTCGAAGCACGGGATGATCGATGCGGAGCAGCTTGCAGTGTTCCGGCGATTCATCGAGGAGATTGGGCCGGCGGCCTGCAGGGACGGACAGTTGCGTAACGAGTTGTTCCCGAATGGCGTCTAGCGGAGGGTTGGAGACCTGGGCAAAGAGCTGTCTGAAGTAGTTGAACAAAGTCTGCGGCCGGTCGGAAAGCACGGCCAACGGGGAGTCGTTGCCCATGGACCCCTGCGGCTGATTGCCCACAACGCCCATTGGTGTAACGAGCAAGCGGACGTCTTCCTGCGTGTAGCCAAAGGCGACCTGCCGTGTGACCAGGGATTCAAGGTCGATGTCCGGTGTGCTTGCGGCGGGAGGTAGATCGTCGAGTATCACGCGATTACCGGCCAGCCACTCGCCGTAGGGCCGCCGCCGCGACAAGCGATCCGTCACCTCTTCCGGCTGGTCGATGCGATTGTTTTCGAAGTCGACGAGGAACATCCGGCCGGGCTGCATACGGGAGCGGAACCTGACGTTCTC
>JAKZUY010000201.1:0-6458 GCA_047516345.1 Dehalococcoidia bacterium
CGTTGTACAAAGCCGCCAGAGCGGCCCGGTCGGTATTCACGTTGCCGGCTCTTGGCGTGGCTGATGAGCAGGCGAGGGCGAGGGTGGCGATCAAAAAGGCAGCCAGGGCAATGATGATGGCGGTGCGGGCTTGTTGGTGACGTACATGGTGGGTTCGTCGCCTTGCCGCTAAGAACGGCAAGGGTTTTTGTTTGTCTGGTGGTAGTTTGTACCACAGGTCGGGAATAAACCACGACGCTGGATTCGCACAACAAACATTACGTAAACGACTTCAACACACCATTCCGCTGAGATGGATAGCGTGTTGGAGCAGAACAGATTTTGGATGCGTTCCAACCGAAAGATGGCGAATAACGGTGGCCATCGTAGGCCAGTACCAATTCGTCATCCGCACCAGGGAATTTGATTTCGCGCCACCCCATGTCCACGTACGTGTTGGGAATGAAGACTGGGCACGGATCCTCCTGGACAACGGCGAATATTCCCATGAACCTCCGCCCGGGCATTACCGCGCGATCCTCCAGGCTTTCGACGCCCACGCGGCCGCCATCCGGGAAGAGTGGTTCCGGATTCATGCGAGGTGAGAAACGATGGCCACGACGCTGGTGACAAATGCCGACCGTATGATGTCGTCCGCCTCGGTGCTGGACGACGGGATCGAGCTCACCTTCGTGGATGGATGCTCCGGTCTGATCCCGTTCAGCGACCTGCCCGAAGTTGCAGAGGGCGGCGGTCTCAAGGACCTGGAGTTGCCCACGCCGTATGAGATGATCCTGATCACGGTTAGAGGTGATCAGTCCGAGATTCCCTGGGACTTCGCCCGCCACTACTGCGATCCGACCTACCGGCCGCGGATAGAGACTCAGGCCAGGCAGGCGCGAGAGAGTCTGGGCGGCCGCATCCGGGAGCGCCGCGAGGCGGCGGGTTTGACCCAGGCAGAGCTGGCGACCCGGGCGGGGATCGGCAGGGTAACGCTCACCCGCATTGAGAAAGGCGAGCACAGCCCGCGAACCGAGACCCTCACGGCAATTGCGCGCGCCCTAAGCGTTGAGGTTGAGGATCTGATTCTGCCGCCATCTCGTCGAAATCCATGACCTACAGGCGATGTAGTCTAGAGCCGTTCTGGGGCTGTGCCATCATCACCTTGGTTGTCGGGAACCCAAGCTGCCGCCGGATCATCGTCGACCAGTTCGCCCAGGCTGTCAAACTGGTCGACACGAGCCTGCATCAAACCATGGGTGGCCTGCTCCACAACCGGCTGCTTAAGGTACGCTCCGACGTCAAACAATGTGGTATCAATCCCGAAGGAGCGTGTCGCGACAATCACCGTGAGGGAGTCTGGCAACGACGCGTGAGAGCACGCTCCTGGCCAATCCGTTACTGTTGGCTTCATTCTTGGAAGTTGATGGTTACAGTGTCGCCGGCCAGCCAACGAAAGGATGTGATCTCCGCGTTTTTCGGCAATTCAAACACAAGCCAACCGTCCAACCCGGTGCCTCGGCGCAGGACTTGGGGGCGTTCTACCAGCTCGATTCGCCCGTCGTGCTGAACTCCCTCGTGCAGTGGGTTCCAAAGGAACTTGACGCAGTCCTGGGGCGCTTCCGGATTCAACGGGACATTGCAACGGTCGGACGCCTTTCCAGACATGTCAGATTCTTCTGCCAGTTCACTGATGTCCAGCGGGCGATATCGGACGTGAAGAGAATCCAGCAGTTCAGCGGCGTTTCGGTCAATATCGACGGAAGCGCTGGGTACGGTGTGATTCTCAACTTTGACACGCATCAGCACCAACTCGTTGCCGGCCAAAGTTGGAATGATCCGATACGCTTCCTCGTCGGAACTGTCCTGAGTGAGTTCCCCAGACGGTGCGGTCCACCGCAATTCGTCGGTACGTGTCACGTCGGCGATGCTTACGTGCAACGTTTCGCCTTTGTAGTATCTTCCGATATGCCAGGACCGCGCGGTGAGATTTTTGCCATTTCGCAGGCTCTCGAAACGGTCGAAAATCTCTTTCATGGGGAGAGCGTAGCCGAAACCCGCCAAATGCTCGTTCCCCTCGGAGTTCATGCCTATGATTTCACCCGCGCGGTTCATCAGCGGCCCGCCGCTGTACCCCGGGTTCAAGACGGCGTCGATAGCAATCCGGTGCACACCGTTTTGATCACGGGTTTCCGAGGATATGATGGCCCTGGTCAGAGTGATGCTTTTCTGTTCCGGTATGAAACCGAGAGCGAAAACCCGGGAGCCCAACTGGTAGGTCGAAGATGTCTGGATGCCATCACCTGCGGTGCGCATAAGGTCGAGGCCGCTGGACCAGTTGGTTTGGCTGGTGTCGAAGTCGTCAGGCCCAACGGCGAGGAGGGCTACATCAGCGATGGAGTCGAAGCCCAAAACCTCCACCTTGGTCAGTTGAGGGATGTCGTCGAATCCCCAATCGACGGTTACGTAGTCGTCGGCGCCGACCACGTGCTGGCTGGTTGCTACATACCAGTCGGAGCGACGAAGGGGATCCCGGATGAAAAAGCCCGTGCCACTGCCGTGGGATGATGTGATGTGGACCACCCAGGGCCTGAGGCTACCATTGAGCTCAGCGATAGACGGTGTGGGTGTCGGCATGATGGTGGGTCGCGGCGTAGCAGTCGGAGCGAGCGGTGCAATAGGTGCAACCGCAGGCGCGGGCGCGGGCGTGTTGGTCGGAGTTGCAGGAGGAGCAGGGGATGAAGTGGGACGTTGGGCAATTGCCGAACTCGATGCCTCCTGCACCTGTTCTGCAACCTTGCTTTCCGGCGTCCGGCCGGGCGCCGGAGCCGGAGTCGGCGTGGGCGGGGAAGGCGACGCACACGCGAGGAGGAGCAAAACCAGGAAAAACGCGATGGTAGACCTGGTTATCGGGTTGGTAAGCCTGCGTGTTGACATCTATTCCCTTCGATCGCTCGGTGATTCCCGACTGCGGCGGACGCTGATATCCATCATTTAGTTAGACGACCTCTCGGATGAGCGTCAGGGAATATCCATTGTCGATTATAACGTTGGGAGCCACGGAGGCAGGGTTCATTAACCAACCTGCCAATCGCCATGCTTGCAATCAATCCCACCGAAACCGTACGACGGCAACCGTCGCGAGGGGCAGGATCACCTCAGCGATCGCGGGCTAGCGCAAGCGAGCTCACACCAACCCATTCGATACGACCGGCCCTCCTCCCGCACTTGCCCCCGATCTCGACACCGGCGAGCATCGTGTTTGTTGCGGGCCTGGCTTGTACGCGCTTGTATAATACGAGCCATCAATGCGCGTTGGGGCTTGTCATGCTGCGGACATTTTTCGTGATTACAGTCATGAGCCTGTCCGCAGTGATGGCGGCGATATTCAATCTCGGGTGCACGGGCGGCTCCGACTCTCAACAGGTTGAGACATTAGTTTCTTCGGCGGCGGTTCAACCGACCAGCGTCCCTACGCCTACGTTGACGCGGGCGCCGACCCCGACGATCACTCCGCATCCCACGCCGACGATCGAGCCCACGGCTACGCCGCGGCCGACCCCAACGCCCGAGCCGACAATGTCGTCTGCCGACGTATATTCCCTAATTGCGCCTTCCGTGGCAATGGTGCTCAGTTCAGTTGGCACGGGTAGCGCCGTCCTGCTCGAAGACGGATACCTTGTAACCAATCATCATGTGGTCTGGCCAGACCGTAAGGTGAGGTTGCTTTTTCCTGACGGGGCGGACCTTAGGAACGTAAGCGTGGTGGCCGTGGACCCGTTGGCGGATATAGCCCTGCTGGGTCCGGTGGACACGGGAGTCAAAGGCTTGAGGTTCAGCAAGGGGGAGAGTTTCCCGGTGGGCGGAGAGGTTTTCATGGTCGGCTATCCGGGCGAGGTGGAGCGGTCGCCGAAACCCACCATCGTCAGCGGGGTTCTCTCCCGTGTGCGAAGCTGGGAGCAGGCGGGCATAACCTATTTGCAGACGGATGCCGCGATTGCCGGAGGGCAGAGCGGCGGCGCGATGGTGGATGCCAGAGGAAGGTTGCTGGGTGTTTCTGGTTTTTATTTCACCGATGCCCGATACGCTCTGGTGGCGTCATCGGTTGACGTCGGGCGTGTCGTCGGCAGGTTGAAGCGAACCGCTGAAACCCTGGCCCTGGGCGATCGGGTATTTCCGGAGGGTCGCGGTGAGTTGGAGTTTATTGTCGAGTTGAGAGACTGGTGGGACCGGCGGGATTTTGTGCTGACGGCGCCGGAGCCGACCACGGTGGATTTTGAGCTGGCGTGCGACGGTCGCGCGAAAATGTACCTGTACGACGGGAGTGGAACGGTGGTCCAGCGGGACGACGTGGATGAAGCCGATGAATGGACGAATGTGGCGCTACCGAACCGGGGCGTCTATTTTTTGCAGGTCGGGCAGCACGAGGGTGAGCGCGAGCAGTGCCGGCTGTCCAGCAGCGTTCAACTGCGCCAGCTACCTGACCCCGATGATGGCAGGGAAGTGGTCAAGGGCAGAGTCATAGCCGGCAACTTGGACCATTTCCGCGACGTTGACTGGTTTCTGGTCAACCTGAAAAAAGGCGAAACGGTCGAGGTGACCACGGATTCGCTGAATGTGGACACAGCTTTGCGGGTACGCTGCCGGGATTGCGGAAGCAATCGACTGGCCCAGAATGACGACAGTGGGGGCGGGCTGTTCGGCGCGAACGCTAGGGTGATCTACCGGGCTGATTCGGATGGCGAGTTTGTGATCAGCGTTGACGCGGCCGACGGCAATAATGGGGGAGGATATTTCCTATCCGTGAAGCGAGCTTTATCGGGGTCAGTGTTGACTCCGCTGTCTGGTGAGCGTGTGACCGATGCGGACGCGTTGACCAACCAGGTCTTTGACTGTTTGGAGAGTAACGAGGACGCCAGGGAATATCTCATGGCAGGAGTCGAAGATGGGTTGGTTGCGGACGGTATGAACCGGGACTTGGCGAAGGGTTTGGTGGAGTTGCTGTTAGGGGACAGGGCTGCGTTTGTGTCAGCCATGCGTGATCCGGTGGCTGAAGATCCATCCAGTTTTGACGAGTTCCTGGATACGCAGTGTCATGAGGAGGGTAACCCGGAAGTCGATGATTCCGGACCGGTGCAAGGGCGTTTGTTCTGGGACCGGTTCGGAGAGGGTCGCCTATTTGGTCCGATCAACGTGACCATGCGGCATGATCCGGCCGACGGCAAGATTGAGCGGGAAGCCGCTGACTTGAGGCTGGATGATTTTCTGGTCTCGGCGACCTTTGTGAATCCTTATGCCGGAGATGCCGGAGTTTGGGATTATGGATTCTATCTCCGGGACGACCGGGACCTGGGAAATGGCCGGTTCGGTTATGTGGCGGTCACCAGCGAAAGGAAATGGAGTTTGCGCTGGCGGGACCGCGCCTCCGGTCAAACCACCACGATCTCCAGCGGCCACTTGGGCAATCTCGATATCAGCGATGGAGGGCGGAACCTCCTGGAGATGGCGGTATTCGGCGATAGGGGATTGTTTCTTGTCAACGGCCATTTCGTGGCTTGGCTCGACGTTTCGGATATGCCCGAATCGGGCGACGTTGCGGTGGTAACCGGAATATTCAAGGGGAATGAGTCATCGGGCGCCCTTACCCGTGTCCGGGATTTCGAGATTTGGTCGTTGGCGAAGGTTCACCAGACCGATACGGGTACAGTTGAGGCCAGACCAAAAGGGCCGTGGGAGTATTCCAGCGACGCGGATGCCCTCGATTTTCTGGCCGAGGTGGAATTTGTGAGACCCCCCGGCGATGATTGGAGCCTGGGCTTCCTGGTCCGCGCTGTGGACTCCGACCGATTTGATTCGGTGGTAGTCAATGGCGAAGACGGCTGGGTCCACGAATGGATGGGACCGGGCGACGACTCAGCGGTAACCGATGGAGCCCTGGCTGGCGAGTTTGGCGACAGCGCGCATCTGCTGTTGGTCGGGTTTGGGCCGGTGGGATTGTGGTTCGTGGACGGTGAGTTGGTGTCACGCTTGGACCTGTCCGGGAATCTGGAACGGGGAGATGTGCTGCTGATTGGCGACACTGGCGACGAGACCATGGGCCCTATGCAGTTCGAACGTTTCAGGCTGTGGGTGCCTGGCTAAAATCCGGCCCACGGGACGGATGCACCCCGACGTCGGCTCCACGATGGACGGTGTAGGTAGCGGGACTTTCCCTATGGAACCCTAAGCGCAGGTCGCCGCTTTATTTCCAACAAACTACGGAAACACCACATTGGGCCTGCCGGCAATAACGTCCTTGTCCAACTCGTTGGACACGTTTTTTGGTTCGCCCAACATCCATTACGTACAGCAGCGCGTTCGAGAACTGGGATTATCGCGCAGCGAATACCCGGCGATAGGTCAGTCAGCACGTAGCGTCGCCATATGCAACGACAGTGGCGATCATCCATGTCGGAGCGTTCGGGCCGTTAGCTCTTGGA
>JAKZUY010000202.1:0-8304 GCA_047516345.1 Dehalococcoidia bacterium
GTGTACAGATAGAGAATGCCCAGCAGGAACCCGAAGTCCGCAAAACGGGTCATGATGAACGCCTTCTTCGCCGCCGCCGCCGCGGAGGGGCGTTCCATCCAGAATCCGATCAGGAGATACGACGAGATGCCGACCAGTTCCCAAAATACGAACAACTGGACGACGTTTCGCGCAGTCACCAGGCCCAGCATCGACGCCGTAAACAACGACATGTAGGTGAAGTAACGGGTGTAGCTACGGTCGCCGTGCATGTAGGCCTGAGAGTAGAACTGCACCAGCAAGCTAACCCCGCTCACCATGACCAGCATGATCGCCGTGAGAGGATCGAGCATCAGCCCGAACGACACGCTGAAATCACCTACGCGAATCCAGTCGCGGGAGGGGAAGTGGACCGTCCCGTCGGTCATCACCGATGCCAGGGCAACGACCGAAAGGACAAACGAGCCCGCAATCGCCGCAATGGTCAGCCAGCCGGCGTATTTAGACTGGCTGCCGATCAGCGGCCTCAGCAACCCGAGAATGGCGAACGATCCGACGGGGAGCGCCAGAATCAGCCAGAGCGATGTTTCGTTAATCAAATCGAATATGCTCTCGCCGGCTATAGCTTGCGGAGAATCTCATCGGCGACGTGCTCGCGGCCCTTGGGCACCAGAATCCGAAACGGGACCCTTTCGCCCCAGTCAAGGATGTTGCCTTCGGGAATGATCATGGAAGGCAAGCCCTCGCCCTCCAACAGGTTTTTCCACATCTCGGCCACCATCAGACTTGGGGCTGTCTTGTAGTCAATCCACATGGTTAGTAACAGGAACCTTCGTTACTCAGCATCAGTTTTTCATCGTCGCGGCATCGGTAATCTCGGTCGTTTCGCGGGCTCTGTACAGGGCGAACATGATCGCGAGGCCAAGCGCGACCTCGGCCGCCGCAACCGCGATGATGAATATTGCGAACGCGTGACCTGTGAGGGTCATCCTGACGGACGCTGCGTGAACCGGGGATGACCCGTCGACCAATGTCGCAGGAATGGTGAACCGGGAAAACGCGATTGCCGCCACCACCGTGGCGTTGAACATGATCTCGATCGACATGAGCACCGCGATGATGCTCCGCCTCGACATGACCCCGTACACGCCAATAGCGAACAGGATCGCAGAAACCAGGAGTACGTTCTCGAGATTCACTGGTCTTCAGTCCTGGTCTCACGCATCAACGCCAGGCCTCCGATGAGAGCGGCAACGAGAAGCAGGCCGAGAATCTCAAGAGGCAATACAAATTCGCGTACCAACAAGACGCCTATGGTGCCTGTGCTGTCAATAAATACGCCGGACTGGGCGCCGTCCGTCGACCCATCGACCGCCGTTATGACTCCACCTTGATCGCCGCCGTTCCCGGAAACCGATTCGCCCTCCTGGTAGGTCCCGACCAACCCGGCTAGCGTGTCCTCATTGGTGATGTCATTGATGTCGTTCCACGTCGTGTTGTAGACCGTGAAGACCACGGCGGCGAGAACCAGTGCCGCCACGGTCGCTGCCGCGATTCGGCCTCGGGCCGGTCGGCTACCCTCCGACACGTTACTGATAATCATTACGGCGAACGCGATGAGGATCGAAACGGCGCCGACGTACACGAGGATCTGTACAACCCCGATGAATTCGGCCTGCAGCATGAAGTAGATAGCAGCAACGGCGAGGAACGAACCGGCAAGGCAGACCGCGGCTTTGAAAACATCCCTCACCGTCACTACGAGCAATGCTCCCCCGATAGCGAGGGCCGAAAAAAGCCAGAACACTACGTCGGCCAGGCGGGAAACTTCGAACTCGCCGCTCAACGCTCGGTCACCCACCTCTCCCGTAGTTCCTCCGGTGTCGGTTGTTCATGGCGGCCCGCATCGTGGTGGTCGTCTACGTGATCGACGTAGGGATCGAACCCGCGCTCTTCGAATTGCGGCCGGAACCAGGATGAAGGCGTCTTTACCGTTGCCTTTAGCTCTTCCATCGGAATGACCAGTTCGGCGCGGGTGTACTTGGCGTGTTCGAATGTCGTGCCCATGTGCAGGGCGTCATAAGGGCACGCCTCGACGCAGAGTCCGCAAAACATGCACCGGCCGATGTCGATGTCGAATACGTCTATGCCGTAGCTCTCACCCTCTTGCACATCGATGCCGCCCGGGTGTGTAACGATTTCGATGATCCCCAACGGGCAGTACTTGGCACAACTCGCGCAGCCTGTGCACCGTGTCTCAAGCCAAGTGAACTCGTTTCCGCGAAATCGACTGTGTTGCGGCGACTTGTCAGGTACCGTCGCCCGCATAGTCATCGCCCGGAAGGCCAGGCCGGGGTTCTTGCGCACAAGCCCAAACGAACTCATACCTTCCGCCTTGGCCATGCCGGCCAGGCCGACCTGGCGGTTTGGGTACTGGA
Organism: Dehalococcoidia bacterium; assembly: GCA_047516345.1. GTDB lineage: Bacteria > Chloroflexota > Dehalococcoidia > Lucifugimonadales > Lucifugimonadaceae. The sequence goes on from JAKZUY010000202.1 coordinate 2,418, forward strand.
CTGTGAAGGGCACACGGAAGAAATTCCTCATCGTTATGACGAGTGCCTTGAGAAGATTCAAACCTGTCATCGCGCCTCCGCTTCCGCCGGCATTTCGGGCTCATCGGTCGCCACAGGGTAGAGCAGACCTGCCGCCGGCCGGTCCAAACGGTGCGGCTTTACGCCGAGCACCTTGCCGATAGCGAACACGGCTACAAAGAACACAGGCCAATTGATTGCTGCCATGATCCAGAGTTGATTCGTGGTCGGTTCCGGCCAGATAGCCAATAGAATCGCCGCCAATACCAAATTCACCAGGGTGAGCTCGAACAGTCCCTTCCAGGCGAAGGCTAGCATCTGGTCGATGCGCAGCCGCGGCCAAGTGAATCGTATCCAGATAATCAGGAACAGAATGCCACCCATTTTCAGGAAAAACCACACGTGCGATGGGATGGGTTCGAAACCGCGCCAGCCAGACAGGAACAGCGTGGTGATCACGGCGGCGCCGGCGAGCGCAGCCATGAACTCCGCAAGAAAGAACAGGCCGAACTTCATGCTCGAGTAGTCGTTGAGATAACCAGCCGCCAACTCGGACTCCGCCTCGGTAAGGTCGAACGGCGTCCGATTCATTTCGGCGAGCGACGCCAGGAAGAAGACGAGGAATCCCATCGGTTGTACGAGGATGAACGGCACATTTTGTGCCTCGACGATGCGGCCGAGAGCCAGGGAGCCGGAGAGCATCAACACACCGATGATGGACAACGCCATTGGGATCTCATAGCTGATCAGCAACGCCACCGCCCGAAGGCCGGCGAAGATTGACAACCTGTTGCCCGAAGCCCAGGCGCCCATCACGATCGCCAGTCCGCTCATCGTGGTGATAGCGAGGATGAACAGGATTCCAACGTTCAGGTCGACTATAAATGTTCCGATGCCTATCGGAATCAACGCGAAGACAATCAGGAGGGGAACGGCCATTAGCACGGGCGCGAGATTGTAGAGGAGGCGGTCGGAATCTTCGGGGGCCACATCTTCCTTGAACATGGTTTTGATGGCGTCTGCCACCGGTGTGAGCAGCCCGAACGGTCCCCACCTGTTCGGCCCGATGCGGTTTTGAAAGCGGGCGAACACGCGGCGCTCGAACCAAATGAACCCCAAAACACCCATCAACACCCCGTTAACGACGAGGCCAATAATCGCGACGCTCGTCAGCATGAAAGCGAGCCACTGCAAGCCGTCCGGCAAAAATCCGTCTGAGTACCCCCGCGCGGCGCAGTTGTCACTGGCCGACGCGACGTTGCAGTAGATGTTTCGGAAGAGGCTGCTGTCCAGGAAGGTATCCACTACCTGTCGACCTCACCCATGTTGATGTCCACCGAGCCAAAGCTGACGAACATGTCGGCCACCATGCCGCCAACCAGCATCTCCCTGAGCAATGTCAGGTTTATGAGAGACGGTGCCCGTACGTGGCACCTGTACGGCGCAATTCCTCCGTCACTCACAAGATAAAAGCCCAACTCGCCCTTGGGGGCTTCGACAGTGGCGTAGGCGTCTCCCACCGGGGGCCTCACCAGGAACGGCACTTCGGGCGGGCGCACCGGTCCGGGTTCGATCTGTTCGACACACTGATGGACAATCTTTATCGACTCCCGCATCTCCTGTAGCCGGACCCAATACCTGGCGTTGTTGTCGCTGGCCGTATGGAGCGGCCGGTCGAATTTTACGCGGCTATAGTAGTCGTAGGGGTCCCTGTGTCTCAGGTCCCAGTCGACTCCGCCAGCCCTCAACATCGGCCCCGTGAACGATGCGTTGACCATCGTAGCCGGATCGACAACGGCAACGTTGACCGTTCTGGCCACGATGATCTCGTTGTTGGTGAGTAGTGCGTCCAACTCGTCTATTCGATCTGGCAATTCAGCCAACAACGTCTTGAGGGCGGGCCAAAAGTCTTCAGGAGCGTCCATGAACACCCCTCCCGGACGCAGGTAGCTGTTGGTGATCCGTGCTCCGCACAGCATTTCGAACAGGTCCAGAATCTTTTCCCGCTCCCTCATCGCATATATGAGGGGCGTGCCCCACGCGCCGAGGTCCTGAATAAGAAACCCGACCGCCACGAGGTGGCTTGCGATGCGCTGGAGCTCGGCCGCGATCATGCGCAGCCATACGCCGCGTGGCGACGGTTCAATGCCTGCAAGCTTCTCGACAGCCAGTATGTAGCCCTGGTTGTTGGTCATCGACGCCACGTAGTCCATGCGGTCCGTCAACGTCACTACCTGGGTGTAGGTGCGCTCCTCCGCAAGTTTTTCCGAACCCCGGTGCAGATAGCCAAACACCGGCTCAATGTCGACCACTTTTTCGCCGTCAAACGTCGCGCGCATCCTGAACACCCCGTGCGTGCTGGGGTGCTGTGGGCCGATATTTATCGTTATCGGTTCAGTCTTGAGAGTCATCGTTCAGGAAACTTGCTGCGCCAATTCGGAACGTCCCTGCTCACAGGTCAGGGTTTTGGTCGAGATCGATCACCGACTGCGCATACGTGACGTAGTCCTTGCGGAGTGGATGGCCGGGGAATCCTTCCCAGAGCATGATTCGTTTGTGGTTCGGGTGGCCCTCGAACCGGATACCCATGAGGTCCCAGGCCTCCCTTTCCTGCAAGTCCGCTCCCCTCCATATCCCCGTCACGCTGGGCACCGACGGTTCATGCCGTCCTTCACCGCATTTGACCTTGACAATGGACTTCATGTTTCGGGGCAGGGATGTGAGATGGTAAACCACCTCAAAATGGTCGATGTAGTCTACCGCGGTGAGGGAACTGAGCAGATCGAATCTGAACTCCCGCCGATCGCGTAAACCGCTGGCAACGTCAATAAGCGAGGACGGCGCGATCCAGACGTCCGTTTCGTTGTGGCCCGTAACCGAGCCGGCGGCAAACGCTTCGATAGCGTCCGCCAGATCCTTACCCTGCCAGGCGACCGTCATGCCTGTCCCGCCGGCGTGTGGGTCAACGTGTAGCGCTTGACCTTTTCGTGGAGCTGCATGATCCCGTACAGCAATGCGTCCGGACGGGGCGGGCATCCCGGCACGTACACGTCGACTGGCACGATGTGATTCACGCCGGGCACGACTGAGTAGCTCTGGTAATAGGGTCCGCCGCTCGTGGCGCATACGCCCATAGAAATAACCCACTTAGGCTCGGACATCTGATCGAACAGTCGGCGCAGAGGCACCGCCATCTTCCAGGTCACCGTGCCGGCGACGATCATCAAGTCAGCCTGGCGGGGTGTCGCACGAAACGCTTCCATGCCGAATCGGGAGATATCGAATCGGGACATGGCGGTCGCGATCATTTCGAAGACGCAACAGGCCAGCCCGAACTGCAAGGGAAACACCGACGACTTTCGCGCCCAGTTGAGTAACGTGTCCACGGAAGTCACCATGGCACTGCGTTTGAGGTCGTCCGGTATCTCAACGAGGGGTTCCGGATACTGCTCGGTGCGGGTCGCCTTCATCAGGTTGACCGCCTGCCCCTCTTCGTGATCCAGATCCCAAGTCACGTTAAAGAGCGGATTCTCGGGGTCGAGGCCGGCGGGAACACCGTATGCGCCTGTCAATAATTGCTGATCACGGACCATGTTGTCAGACCCACTCAAGCGCTTTCTTTCGCCACGCATAGACGTAGGCGACTGTCACGACCGCAAGGAATAGCAGTACCGCCGCCAATGCGAATATTCCGAATTGCTTCGTCAGAACACCGTAGCGAACAGCCCACGGGTAAAGGAAGACCGTTTCCACGTCGAAGACGACGAATAACAAGGCGTAGTAGTAGTAACGGAAGTTGAACCGGGTGGGCTTTGGGCCGTACGGGCGCATTCCGCCTTCGTAGGCCGAAAGTTTGACCGGGGTCGGCCGCGACGGGCGGATCCCTACAAGTGAGGCGGCGTAGGACAGGGCCAGCATCCCCACCGGCACCGTGACTGCGATCGCGGCGAACAGCAAGAGGAGCCCGTACTGCCGGAAATAGTCGTCGAGCATGTACTGTGTTTCTGGCCTTGCTTGAACGTGAAGGGGCCCGTCAGACTATAACACCACGCATATACGGCAACAAGTGAAAAAGTTCGTGTTCGAACTCAGGCCGCTTACTTGCCGTACAGGATCACGCCCCGACCGTCCTCTCCCCGTGCAAGGGCATCAAACCCTTCGTTGATTTCATCGAGTTCGTACCGGCGGACGATCAGCGAGTCGACGTCGATCCGTCCCTTGAGGTAGAAGTCAATGAGCTTGCCAAATGTCAAATGCGGGCTGACCGAGCCGTAGTAACTGCCGGTCAGCGCCTTCTGATTGCGAACAAGGTCGACCATGTCGATGCCTGCCCGCTCTCCGTCCGGCGCGAGGCCGACGAGCACAGCAGTGCCTGCCTTGCGGATTGAATCGATCATTTGGCTCGTGGTCGTCTTTGAGCCAAAACTGTCGAAGGCGTAGTCGACCCCGCCATCGGTCATTTTTGCGATGGCCTTCACTGGGTCCTGGGCGCGGGCGTTGATTACGTCGGTGGCCCCGAACTTGTACGTGAATTCGAGTTTGTGGTCGTAGATATCCACGGCGATGATCCGCGAGGCGTTCATCAGCCGGGCGCCTTGTATCACGTTGAGGCCAACCCCGCCGGCGCCGAACACCGCCACGGTCATGCCCGCCATGAGCCCGGGTTGGTTGATGGCGGCCCCGACCCCGGTGGTCACTGAACAGCCGATCAGGGCGGCCACGTCAAACGGCACTTCATCCGGTATGGGAAAACAGGCTTGCTGCGGAATGACGACATGTTCGCCGAACACGCCTAATTTCGAGTACTGGTGAACGCCGCGGCCGTCGGCGGTGTGGAGCCTTAATGTGCCGTCATATTGCCGAGTGCCTGTTTCCCTGTTCGTGTCACAGAGGTTGGGCAGACCGGACCGGCACGACCGGCAGTATCCGCAGTCCGAGACGAACGAAAGGATGCAACGTTGTCCCGGCGATACGGACGTCACGCCCTCGCCCAACTCGTCGACCCACCCTGCGCCCTCGTGGCCCAAAACGATGGGCGTCGGGAAATTGGCGGTCCCGATCATGACGTGGTGGTCGCTCGCGCACAGGCCCGCCGCGCCCATCTGCACCCTGACTTCACCTGCCTTGGGCGGACCTTGATCAAGGTCGACAATCGGCATGCGAGTATTCGGCTCGTAGAGCACCGCCGCCTTCATGTTTTCGCTTCCCTCGGAATGATCGAACTCGGGCTGGCAAACAATTGCCAAGCTCCTATCTTATCGGCTGAAATTTGGTCCGGCATGGCGCAAGAAATCAGGCCGGACGCGGAGAGCCCCCGCCAGATGTCGGGGGCCCTTCCATGTACGCGGTCAGAAATCGGAGCACTGATCAAACAGCAGCGGCGACCTTCGCTTCGAGCCGGTTACGAACGGCGGCTTTGATGTCCTTCACCTGAGTCAGGTTGGGTGTCTGGCCATTGACGGACTTGTCATAGACCATTTCGCCATCGACCGTTACGGTGAATACGCCGTTAGCTCCGGGTATGACCGAGACGCCCACGGCTCCCCCGCCAGCTTCAAAAATTTCGCTTACCATCCAGGAAGCTACGTTGTGGTAGCCTCATGGCACGCAGTAGGTGATCTCCGCGTCGATTTTCCAGTCCTTCGCCATAGTGTCGTCCTCCGATGACAACGTGTGAGTGATGTCGGCATAATATCACCACCTCGAAAGCACTGCGAGGGGCTGACAACCCGATCGAGGACGGAACAGCGTGGTAACCGCGAAAGTTTTCAGGGCCTCACATTCGCCGGCCTGCTAGCGGCGATCCAAATTCGGAACGGGAGTGACGATGGCAGTTCAGGTTCAATTGGTATCGGTCACACGGGAGGAT
>JAKZUY010000203.1:0-12918 GCA_047516345.1 Dehalococcoidia bacterium
GCCGACGCTCTGCCAACTCCTGTTGTCGAATAGGCGCAGAGAATAACGGCTCAAGTTCCCTCGAAGTCACCGGATAGCCCGATGGCGACATCATGGGAGGGATGCGAAATGGTAGATCCGCGGCGAGGTTGTACCAGGACCTGGGCATCTCCCTGGGACTGAGCGTTACCTTGTTTTCTGAGACGCTTGCCATCTACCGGTTTCCCAAAAATCTCTGATGAATATGCCCAAAACCCCCTGCGCTTCGCCCAACCCCGGCGGCAATCACGCCGAGCCGTCAGGCGGCGCGCGAGAGGGTATTATCCAAACTGCCCTCATCTTGCGAGCCCGCCTGCCTATCGTTCCCGCCGGAATTGTAACGTTGCGCTTACTTGGCGCGGATACTACTACCAACAGCGAGTCAGGAATTCAGTCTAACGACGCCGTACAGGGCGCTATAACGAATCAGAAACCCGGAGGATCAAGTCTGATTACGCCGGAGAAGGGTGTTGGACCGCACGCATGGCGCAAATTTGGATCGAGATCGAGGAAAACCCTAACTGCGGCTACCTGCCGCTTCGAACGTATTCGTCGAGCGGTGAGGAGCAGTCGGCCCCCTCGGCGTTGTTGTCGTACGCAGCGAACGGCGAGGTGACAGAGGTGACAGGTTGGGACCCAGACGACGGCGGGTCGCCGTGCGACGTGCGTTGGCTTCGGGTCGGCGACTCGGGCGAGGGAGAATCCATCCTCGTCTACGGCGGCGATTGGGGAGTCAGGCTCCGGCCGTATCCCGGCCGAACGGAGTGGAGCATGACGGCGCCGGACCAAAGCGGCGAACCTTATTTGCTGCTCGCGCCCGAAGTGACAATCCGACCAGCCGAATGACCCGCGACGTCAGGTAATTTCGTCTGGATCGACTGAGGGGTCGGGGCCGCCCTTCTCGTCTGACCGGACTATGCGACGCCGCGCAGGCGCGAACATCGGGTCTTCAGCGCCATCTTCCGGCTGATCCAGGTGCGCCCGCTCGCGCGCTGGGCCCTTTGAACCAAGACCGGGGACTCCCATTGAACCAAGACCGGGGACTCCCATGAACCTGGCGGCCGACTCCAGCGCATCGGCCATGCCGACTGCGGTTCGTTTCAGGAATTCGCGGCGGTCCAGCGCCTGGGGACCATCCCCATTTTCTTGTGCCATGCCATTCGCCGGGACCCGGCTAGCCGCGATCTCCTGCTGCCTGCGCATCGATTGTCGGGAGCGTTCAAGTTGGATCTCACCCAAATGATATCCGCCAAGTGTCCGGCGGCAACGCTCAGTCGGCCGAATTCACCTTGACACTAAAAATTCTCTCGTGATAGTTTTCACACGTGCTTTCGCGATACAGTCGTAGAGATTGACGCGGATATTAGGGGCACGTCCTGGCGGGCGACCTCTAAGGCGCATGAAGAAACCTTTACCAAGCCCCGGAGTCGCCGTTCCCAAGTGGATCCGAACACGACCACAGGCGCTGACTGGGATTTAACCAGCACGACCCTCAAGCTACTCTGGGTATCCCTGTTGTTTGCTCTGGGGGCGGGGTTTTCGCTTGTCACAGCGCACGCAATCATTCCGTCCGCGGTATCGACTAACACGATCCCGAAGGTATGGGAAAAACTGAGATGGCCACTCTACGTGTTCGGCATTCTGTCGTTCGCGGGGATTGGCGTTACGCTCGCGTTCGCGGCGTTTGAGGCAGAGCCATTCATCACCAGGATCTACGCCCGCTACTGGCAATGAGCATGTCGGCAGCAGTCCGTAAGGCCCTGCCACTCCGGGACACTGACTGATTGGCGTCGTTACTCGACTTCCTAAAAGAAAAGCACAGGACGACGCCCCTATGGATCAAGGTCCTGGCGCCCTTCCTGATGCTTGGTGGCCTTGCCGTGTTCGCAGTAGTCGGCGCTGTCACTGCGTTCGTCGTGGTCGCATGGCTGGGTCAGCCTGTTCCAGTGCTCGGGTTCGAGCAGACCGTCGAGCAGCCGATTGCGTTCCCGCACACGATCCACGCCGGGACCGGCGTATATACCAACGCGACCGGCCAGAGCATCGAGGGCCTCGGCATGGACTGCACGTTCTGCCACCGCACCGTCACGAAGCAGGCCAACGCAGGCGTACCGCCCGCGGGTCTCTGCAGTTACTGCCACAAGGTCATTGGGCCGGAGAACAACCCCGAACTGGCAAAGCTCCGCAGCGCGGCAGGCCTGACCGACGATCCGCCAGCCCCGATCAACTGGAAACGCGTCCACAGGCTGCCCGACCACGTCCGATTCGTGCACGAACCGCACATCCGCTTTCTCACTCAAAATCCCTCGGTGATCGGGAATGCGGCGCCCGGCGTGAATCAGCAAACTGAAGTTGTTCCTGCCATGGTGTGCTCCACCTGTCACGGTGACGTCGCCTCAATGGAAGAGGTAAAGCAGGTAGAGCCGTTGAAGATGGGGCAGTGCGTAGATTGCCACCGCGAAAATGAAGCGCCCACCGATTGCACGTCGTGCCATCACTGATCTACACATCGTCTGAGGCATCGTTTTGAAGAAACTGACACGCAGACAGTTCATGGCCCTGAGCGGCAAGGCCGCTACAGGCGCGGTGATATTCGTGGCGTGCGGGCTGCCGGAGCGTGAACTTATCGTTCAGAGCCCGGTCGATCTTCCCGAAGACCTGGTGAGAGGCGAGGACGCTTGGTACGCCACGACGTGGAGCGACGTGCCCGGAGGTGACGGGCTGATCGTGCGGGTGATGCAGGGCCGGGCCAAAAAGGTCGCCGGCAACCCCGACTTCCCCGTCAACTCAGGCAAACAGAGCGTCAGGCACGATGCGGCGCTCCAACTGCTGTACCACCCCGACCGGATCTCCAGACCCTATATGCGGCGCAGCAAGGGAGGGTTGTTGGCTCCCATTACCTGGGCCGAGGCAGAAGCGGAGTTGTCCAATACCCTCGGAACCGCATCACAAGGGCTGACGGTGGTTACCAACCCGCTGCGAGGACACGTCGGATGGGTTGCACAGCAGTTTTCCGCCCTCTACGGCGGCCGGCACATGACGTTCGACCCGGTCGAGCAGGGGGTGCTTCACCGAGCGGTTGAAGACGTTTTCGGTCAGACCGCGCTCCCCGACCTGGACATTGGCCGCGCCCAGTCGGTGCTTTCGTTCGGCGCAGACTGGCTGAGCACGTGGGTGTCGCCGGTCGGCATGTCCGTCAAGTACGGCCATTTCCGCGGCCAGGATCATCGCGGCTATCTGACGCACGTGGAATCCCGGATGTCGATGACCGCGGCGGCGGCCGACCTGTGGATAGCGCCGAAGCCCGGCACCGAGGGCGCCGTTGCCCTGGCCATCGCAAAACAGATCATCGATCACGGCTGGGCCTCGGCCGACGAAATCAGCGCGTTTCAGCAAAACATGCCCGAAGGCGCGCTCGACGACTACGCCGTCGACGCCGTGGCCGAGCGCAGCGGAGTACCGGTAGACCGCCTCAGGAAGGCGGCAGAGAAGCTCGGCACGAATCGGCCGGCTGTGGCGTTTGGCGGAGGAAGCGCTGGCGCACACACGAACGGAAGCTTCAACCTGCGGGCGATCTACTCCCTCAACTATCTGCTTGGCGCAGTGGGCGCCGACGGCGGTGTCCGCGCCAACCCCGGCTCTCCACTGGAAGGCGTGCCGTCGTCGGCCACCGGAGCGTCATTCTCGGAGTGGGAAAGCGAACTGGCGCAGTGGCGCGCCGGCAACGTCGGCACGGTGATCATTCGCGGGGCGGACCTCGTGCACGGCATGCCTGCGTCGGCCGACGTAAGGGGCGCGCTGGACTCCGTGCCGCGGGTCATCGGATTCGCAACCGTAATGGACGACACGGCGGCAGCAGCCGACCTCATTCTGCCGGAAATGTCATTCCTCGAAAGTTGGGGCACCGACATTCCGGAGCCCGGCCCCGGGTATCAGACCGTGGCGTTTCAACAGCCCGTCGTGGGCCCAACCGTTAATTTCGACGAATCGGCCCTGATTGCCGACGCGCGGTCGTTCGGAGACGTCTTGCTGTGGGCAAGCGGGGGCGCGTTCGGAGTGCGGACGATGGAAGATCTGGTGAGGAACGCCTCCGGCCAACTCTTCGATCTTGGCAGGCGGTCCGACTCGATCAACGCGCCGGACAAACAACTTTTCATGAACGGCGTGCTCCAGAGGGGCGGATGGTGGGACACCGGCGAGACCGGAGACGGGCTGGCGGACGCAGCGCCCGCGATCGGATCCTCCGCTCCAGCCTACTCCGCCAGCGTGCCGGAAGAAGAAGGCCGGGAATTCCACCTCGTACCGTTTCAATCTAACGCCCTCCTCGACGGGCGGCTCGCCCCGACGCCGTGGGCGCAACAATCGCCTGACCCCATGTCGTCTGCTGTGTGGGACACCTGGGTGGAGATCAGTAAGAAAGATGCCACGGAGCTCAATATCATCGAAGGGGACGTGCTATTCATCCGCTCCCCCAACGGTGAAATCGAAGCCCTCGCATACCCCCACCCGGGCGTGCCGCCCGGCGTCATAGGCATACCGATGGGTCAGGGCCACAGTCACGGAGGGCGCTACGCCGAGGGGCGCGGCTACAACGTGATGAGCATCATTGTGGGCCTCAGGGATTCGGAGACCGGCGCCCTTGCGTGGGCGGCCACGATGGTGCGCGTCTCGAAGTCCGGCCGGCGGCGTAAGGTCCCGAAGTTCGAGGGTACAGTCGAAGCGTTCCCGATCGAGCCGGGCGTGCCCGTGCTCGTGGTGGGACCCGGCGAGACGGCCCACGAGGCGGAAGAGGCGAACCACCACCTTTATCAGCAGAGCATCTACGAGGGCGGAAAAGAGTAGGCTTTTTATGCACACTTGCCGCCGCTACGGAACTGACGCATGACAACCGAAACATTCGGTAAACATAAGTGGGGAATGGTGGTCGACGTCGACCGCTGTACGGGTTGCCAGGCCTGCGTACTTGCCTGTCAGGCGGAGAACAACATCCCGCTGAACACTCAGGAACGTTACGAACGGGCCCGCGGCATGGCCTGGATCAGGGTGGAACGCTACTGGGAAGGCGAATTTCCCGACGTCAAGGCGCGCTTCATCCCGATCATGTGCCAGCACTGCGAGAACGCGCCGTGCGAACCGGTGTGCCCCGTGTTCGCCACCTATCACAACCCTGAAGGGATGAACGTACAGATATACAACCGCTGCGTCGGCACCAGGTACTGCGCCAACGGTTGCCCGTACATCGTTCGTTTCTTCAACTACTGGGAACCGGTGTGGCCCGAGTCGTTCAGGAACCACCTCAACCCCGACGTCACGATCCGAAGCCGCGGCATCATGGAAAAGTGCAGTTTCTGCATGCAGCGCATCCGCCGGGGCGTGCGAAAAGCGGCAAGTGAGGACCGGGAACTCCTGGACGGCGAGATACAGACGGCCTGTCAGCAGGCGTGCCCGACCGACGCGCTGGTTTTCGGAGATATCGATCCCGAAAACAACCGGACCAACCCGGGCCGCGCATACAGCATGATCCACGACGATCGGGCGTACTCGCTCCTTTCCAAATTGAATACGAACCCCAACGTCATCTACCTGGCAAAGGTAGACCCTGACCGGGAAGGTGGGGCTGTTGACCACTGATAGTCACAACCAGGACGGAGGACACCACGCCCTTCCGGAGGTAGTTCCTCCGAATGAGGTGGTGGAGGACCTCGTGTCGAAGACCGCGGCCGGCCGCGGCTTCAAGCGTGCCGCCTGGATTCTGGGCATCCTGGCCGTGCTGGGCGTGGTTGGCGTGATCGGCAAGATCATCGACGATGGCAGCGACACGACAAAGTGGGGCTACATCGCAGCGCTCATGGCATTCCTGCTCACTGCGGGCGGCGGCGCGCCGATGGTGGCGATCGCGCCGGCGCTGGCAAAAGCAAACTGGGTCAGACCCGTATCCCGTATGGCGGCGCTGTTTTCGCTCGTAGGCGTCGTAACGTCGTTGACGCTGATCCCGCTGCTTGTTCTGCTCCCGCCGCTGATCGTCGATGAGACGAGGCGCCGGTCGATCTGGTTTGAAGCACCGAACTACTCCCCGCACTTCTGGGGCATCATCGCCCTCCTGGGCCTGACGCTCACCGGGCTGGGCCTACTCTACTCGTCCGCCATACCCGACCTGGCCGCGATGCGCGATCACTCGTCGGGCTGGCGTCAGCGCTGGGGTCAAAAACTCGCACGGGGTTGGAGAGGCACCGACATCCAATGGCGTTCGTTGCGGATGCGCATCGGCATGTTCGGCACGCGCTACTTCCTGGTCCTCGTGTTCACGAACTTCCTGATAAGCACCGATTTTGCGATGAGCATGGTGCCGGGCTGGCGAGACGCCATTTTCCCCATGTACCACTCGATAAGCTCCATACAGGCTGGCATTGCGTCAGTGGTGCTCGCGTTGTGGGTCGCGCGGCGCTTTGGCGGCCTTGAACGCTACTTGCAACTCGACCAGTTCTGGGCGTTGGGCAAGCTGCTGTTCGCCTTTTCCCTGCTTTGGTTCTACTTCTTCTTCTCCGCGTTCATCGTGTTCTGGTATGGGCGGGCAAGTGCAGACGTCGCGTTCCTGAACCTCTTCATCAGGGGGCCGATGATCTACGGATTCTTCATCGCATTCGTCTTTTGCTTCTTTGCGCCATGGTGGCTGCTCATCTGGAACCGGCTGCGAACGAGCGTAAACGGCCCCCCCGCGGTGGCCTTCCTCGTGCTGTTCGGAATTCTGGTCGACCGCGTTCGCATATACGTGCCTTCATGGTCGGTACCCGGCGACCTTATCCACGTCCCGTATTTGACCGACATCCCAGGCACGCTGTGGCCTGACGCGTTCGACATCCTGGCGATCATCGGCGGGATTTCGGCCGCGATATTGTTGATGCTTCTGGCGTCCAGGCTGATCCCAGTGGTGTCGATATGGGAAATCCAGCAAATGAACCTGCTGTCCCGGCCGGTCAAGTACTTGCGAACCCACGGGATGCTAGTGGCGAAGCCTGATTAGGATAAGGATCGGCCCTCTCGGAGGACCGGACCACCAATAACGATGCAACAACGCAGGGCTCTGGATCAGGCCCATACCAACAAGGTTCTGCTGAACGGTCAGTTGGCAACCCCCGCATGGTGGTTGCCGACGGTGATCGTGTTGGGCATCATCGTGATCATCGGCTGGGTGGTCATCGGATTCATCCTGAACAAGGGCCTGGGCGTCACCGGGCTTTCCCGCCCCGTGTTCTGGGGCCTCATGATCGTCACCTTCGTGTTCTGGGTCGGGATCAGTCACGCCGGAATCATGATCTCGGCCATATTGAGGCTCACGCAAGCGGAATGGCGCAGACCGGTCACAAGGGCGGCGGAACTACTGACCGTCTTTTCCCTGCTAACTGCGCTGCTCTTTCCCCTGATCCACGAAGGCCGGCCCTGGCGGGCGTACTGGTACGCGCCTTACGACTTTGCCCGGGGGATTTTCCCAAGCATCAGGTCCCCCCTCGTCTGGGACCCGTCCGCCATCGGGACCTACCTGACCGGCAGCACGCTGTTCCTCTACGTGGCGCTATTGCCCGACCTCGGCAACCTGCGCGACCGCACAACCGGCTGGCAGAACGCCATGTACACGATGCTGGCGTTGGGCTGGCGCGGCAATCCCCGTCAATGGAAGTTGCAGACCGTCGGCGGAATTCTGCTATCCGCCCTCATGCTCCCGATCTTCGTGTCGGTGCACTCAATCGTTTCTTGGGACTTTGCGATCACGACCGGTGTTGAGGGGTGGCACTCGACGATCTTCGCACCCTACTTCGTCATCGGCGCGGTGCACTCCGGCGTGTCGGCCGTTGTCACCATGATGGCGCTCATGCGATGGCTCTGGAAGTGGGGAGACTTCATCAGGCCCGAACACTTCGACGCTCTGGCCAGGCTGCTTATCGTGGTGGCGACCGGGTGGCTCGGCTTCACCTTCCTCGAACTGATCTTCGCCCTGTACACGCTGGAAGGACCCGAGATCGCTCTTCGCGAGATGCAACTGTTCCAGTGGCCGTGGAACTTCTGGTTCATCGTGTTCCTCTTAACGGCCTATTTCATCCCCGTGCCCTTATGGCTATTCAAACGGGTGCGGAACAACATCGCGATGATGTTCTGGACGTCGATCCTCGTGAACATCGGGATGTGGCTCGAGCGGTTCTTCATCATCGTTCCCGGCCTCGCAAGAAAGACCCCGTTCACCTTTGCCTGGGAGGCCTACAAACCGAGCCCCATCGAGTGGTTCCTGCTCGGGTGGTCCGTGGCGTGGGTCTTATTCCTGATGCTTATGTTCGCCCGGTTCTTCCCGCTCGTACCCCTGTTCGAGCAAAAAGAGAGCCAGGTATTCACGACAGATATGAAGATCGGACGGGCAACTGTGCCGGCGATCATCAGGCAGCAGGAGTAAGAGTCAAATGGCATCAATGAGCGTTCTGGGCCTGTTTCAGGAACCGGACCCCGCAGCCGACGCCATGGACGCATTGGCGGCAGCAGGGTTCGAAAAGGGCACGTTCGACGTGCTCACAGGCACCCCATACCCCGAAGGTGCGTTTGGCGAACACGTGCCGCAGCACCGGCTGTTCCGGTTTCCCGCGTTCGGCGCCATCATCGGCTTTACCGTTGCGCTAGTCTTCACCGCCGCCACGCAGATCGCCTACCCCGTCGTTTCCGGCGGCAAGCCGATCCTGTCCCTTTTTGCCATGCTGATCATCATTTACGAGCTCACGATGCTCTCCGCCGTCATAGCGACCGTCATCGGAATCATCTTCGAGTCCAGATTGCCCAACATGAAACCCGGCGCCTACGACCCGCGAATCACCGAGGGATGGATCGGCGTCGTGATCAGTTGTGATGACGCCCGCGTTGGCGACGCCAAATCGGTGTTGACGAACGCAGGCGCTCTGGAAATCAAGCAGGCATCGTAGACCCGCGGCCATGCCGAGTATCATCTCCACCTCAACAATGATTCGCTGGCCCTTGGCGCGTTTTCGACGCGCAGTGCGCGGGCCGGTTTTGACGCCGCGCCTTGCCCCGTGGATCGCCGCCATCGTGTTGGTCGCCCTCGCGGCCGGCGCCTGCGTTCAGCAGTCGAATACGTATCCCATAGAGATATTCAAGGAGATGCACTACTCGCAGGCGCACCGCCCGCAGGAGCCGCCTCGCCAGGTGCCCCTGCGACGCGCCGTGGCATTCGTTTCGGCAGGCGGCCCCAATATGGTCGTGGACGTGCCCGCCGAGCGAACGCGGCCCTACGACCCTGCGGTGGCCGGCGAGTTGTACCGTGTGAACTGCTCGGTCTGCCACGGCGACGGCGGCCTGGGAGACGGTCCCGCCGCGCCGCACATCACAGCCCAAAACAGCATCTACTCCACGCAGAACGATGGCAGACCGTACAACCCGCCGCCGAACCTCATCGAACTCAGGACCGATCGGACCCGTGAAGCCTGGTTCACCGTCCTCAATAGCGGGGTTAACGTCATGCCCAGGTACGGCGCCCTGATGACGGAAGAGGAGATCAGGGACCTGGTCGAGTACATGTACGACGACCAGACGGGGCTTGGCACACGGTAAGCCCCCGGCAACTGACCGTCGCAGGTCGCGGCCTTCTCCCATCTTCCCCGACTCCGATCAGGGAACCACAGGGCCGTTAGGGCGCCGGTTTTCAGGTGAATGACGGTGTGCACCGTTCCCTGCCACCGGCCATTGCCGATATCCCCCGGCCATTGCCACCATCCGTCTTCCCAGACCCCGATCGGCGAACCACAGGGCGGTGCGGGTCCCAGTTTTCACGGGAACGAATAGGCACTGCGGTCTCGCCACCCGGAGACGCCGCTACCCGTCTTCCCCGGCCCCACCTGCGGAGTAATCTTTAAGGGTCACAGACGCGCAGCCATGCAAACACCTCCGATGACAGGAAACGGCCCCCTTACCAACTCCCAGCGAGCTAACCGGCTGGCATTCCGCCCCGGACTGCTCCTGTTCCTGGGTTTGGGTTTGCTCGCGGCTATCGCCGTCGCATGTTCCGGCCGGGAAGCGACGCTCGAGGAGCGCGCCTACGCCCTCGACCGCCAACTGATGTGCCCCGTCTGCGACGGCCAGACCGTCGACCAGTCGAACGCGCAGGTGTCTCTGGACATGAAGGGGGTCATTCGGGAGAAGTTGAGGGCCGGTGAAAGCGAGGACGAAATCCTCGACTACTTCGCCGCCCGCTACGGCGACTCTGTCCTGGCATCGCCGCCCACTTCGGGGTTCGCGGCCGTAGTCTGGATCGTCCCCCCCGCCGCGCTTCTATTGAGCGTCGTATTGCTGGCTATCGTCATGCGAAGAATGAAGAGACGCGAATTGGGCGACGAACCCACCGACGCGGATCTGGGCGACTACCTTGCTCAGGTCGACCTGGAACTCGGTCGGGACAAAGTCGATGAAACAGCCGGAAATCGAGAAGGAGCGGCGAGATAGCTGAGCTCGGCCAGATAGCCATCCTGCTGGGGCTCGCCCTGTCGCTGTACGCGGCCGTCGGGTCGGCCCTGGCCGCCAACCGCGGACTGCCGGAGCTTGCCGTGAGCGCGCGGCGTGCGGCGTATATGACGCTCCCTGTCGCGGTGACGGCTGTGGGCGCGCTCGTGGCGGCGTTTGTCTCCAACGACTTCTCGATCAAGTACGTGTACGACCACAGCAATCTGGTCATGGATCGAGCCTATACGTGGGTCGCCCTCTACGCTGGCAACGAGGGATCGCTGCTGTACATCGTCTTCATACTGGCGTTGATGTCGGCGCTCGCCATGCGATTCGCCCCGAAGCGGTTTGCCCGAAGCATGCCCTACACCGTCGCGATCCTGGCAATCGTGCAAGCGTTCTACTTCTTCGCCATCGCCTTCTTCGCCAGCCCGTTCGCTCCTCTCGGTTTTGAAGTGGATGACGGCCGCGGCATCAACCCGCTTCTCACCCACCCCGGCATGTTCAGCCACCCGCCCATGCTGATGGCCGGACTGATCGGCATAACCATCCCGTTTGCCTTCGCAACCGGCGCGCTCATCGCCGGCAACTTCGGCGACGACTGGGTAGACGTGGCCAGAGTCTCGTCGATCCTCGTGTGGGGAATACTGGGCGTCGGTCTGCTGGTCGGCGCGTGGTGGGCGTACACGATTCTGGGGTGGGGAGGCTACTGGGGCTGGGACCCGATCGAGAACGTCGCGTTCATGCCCTGGCTCGTTTTGACCGCGTTCATCCACTCGATCATGGCCCAGAAACGCCGCGGCATGTTCCGCATGTGGAACGTCGCCCTGCTGAACATCGCCTTCGTCTTGGCGCAGTTGGGGATGTTCATCAACCGCGGCGGCCCCGTCGTCTCCGTCCACTCGTTCGCCGCCTCCACTCTGGGCGCGATATTCCTCTCATTCATGATCATTTGCCTCATATTCGGGTTCAGCGTGTTCATATGGCGGCTGCCGAGCCTCAAGAGCGACCGGCCGATGGAGTCGTTCCTCTCGAGGGAGGCGTCGTTTCTTGTCAACAACTTCCTGCTGCTGGGGGTCACGTTCGCCACGCTCTGGGGTGTGGTATTCCCCGTGTTTGCCGAATTCGCGCAGGGTAAAGAAATCAGCGTTGCCGCGCCGTACTTCAACAAAATCAACGGCCCACTTCTTCTGACCGTGCTTTTCGTGATGGGAATCGGTCCGTTGCTCCCGTGGCGTAGGACCGCTGGCCGCTCCCTGGCGAGGCACATCGCCATCCCCTGCCTCGCAGGGTTGGCGGTCGTGATCGGCCTGACGGCGTCGGGCATTACGGGCGTAATCGCCGTAATCGCGTTCGGCGTAATCGCGTTTACCGCCGTCACGGTCCTCGAGGAGTGGTTCCTCGGCGCTAGAAGTCGTCACCGGGCAGGCGAAAACTGGCCGTTGGCGTGGTGGCGGCTTGTCAACGGCAACCGGCCGCGGCACGGCGGCTACATCGTCCACCTCGCGCTGCTCACCTTGTCGCTGGGCGTTGTCGGAACGCAGTTTTTCGATCAACGAACGGACATCGCGCTGCGGCCCGGCGAAAGCGCAGTTATAGACGACTACCGCATCGAGTACGTTGGCCGCGATGGCGCCGTCCGTTCGGACCGGATTGCGCAGTGGGCCGATTTGAATATCTATCGGGTGGACCCTGGTATATACGCCGAGGACGCGGCCGGGTACGAAATCGAGCCGCAGAAGTTCGCCGCCGGTTATCCGGGAGATGACCTGATCGGCACGCTACAGCCTTGGCACGGGTTCTACACCGACTTCAACCAGGTGTCGGTGCGGGCGGGCATTCGATCCACCCTGACCGAGGACCTCTACGTGATACCGAGCGACTTCCTGAGTGAGGACCGGGTGTTGCTGCGCATAAGCATCAACCCGCTGGCGATGTGGCTATGGATCGCCGGCCCGATATTCGTACTCGGAACAATGATCGCTCTATGGCCCCAGCCGTCCCTGGAACGCAGGCGCCAGACCCAGGCACCGGCGACCCAAGCCGCGACCGAAGGGCCAGGCTAGAGCGACCGTTCAATCCCGGTGTACGTCACGAGCCGTTCTGCCTCATTCACTTAATAAAACACAGCCACAACTGGCGGGCCCGCGAGCCTGATGACCCACAAATTGGCTAACAAATGAGTTCCGACGCCCGCATGCGTCGGATGGCGATTCAATGCAAGCGAAAGGCCAAAGCTCATTTCATCCCAACGCCGGACATCACCCAAGACTTCCTTGACTCTGGTCGAAAACCCATCACCTTCTCGGATCTCATACCCTTCTTGCCAACTAACCATCGCGCCGAGCGAACTTAAGCCCCATTTCCTCCATCTCTTGGCTGATCGGTTCAGAACTCAACCATGCCGTTTCG
>JAKZUY010000204.1:0-6883 GCA_047516345.1 Dehalococcoidia bacterium
GGGGGTTCACTCTTCCCAATACGTTAGACGACGGGTGAGTGGATGATCGGGGAGGTGTGGCTAGGACTTCCCGATTTTGAACATCTTGGTTCCGCAGATCGGGCACACGCCCTGCGTTGCAGGACGGCCGTTCTTCATGGTGATCTGAGTCGGGTTGTCCATCTCCCGCTTTGCCTTGCACTTCATGCAGAATGCTTCCATCGGCTTAACGCTCCCGTTTGGCTATTTGACTTCCGAGGCTGCCCAAAGCTCCCGACTGCCCCGCCGTTAGATTGACAGTACTACAAGCAGACTGAACTTGCCTCTAGTTTGGGGACGCGTGGTGGGGGTGTCAGGGGAAAACGAACACAACGTTCAGGACAGGTAATTACGGTTGTCGTCTGTTTTGGTGCGCCAAACGGGCGGTTTAGAAATAAATTAGCGGCATGGCGAGTCGGGTTAGCGTCGAATCCGCTTGTCGCTCGCAATTTTGCAAATCCCCCGTAGAATTCGCGTAACCGACCTCGGTCAGCCGGTATTTCCCAAGTCGATACAAACTCGGCGACGCGCTCCCCCGCCCATTCGGATCTAGTGGCTAAGGGCTATAATTACAGGCCGTTCACCCCACACTGACGGCGCCACGCCGGGCAGATCCCTACTTAATGACGGATTCCGTAAACGACCGAAGCGCCACCACGCTACAGACCATCGCCAGCCTCCGGACGGAGGCCGAACGGGACCTGACGGCGGCCGGCGACACCGATGAGGCGGTCGAGGCGTGGCGAGTCAAGTACCTTGGCCGAAGGGGCGCGCTCACCGCGGCGCTCCGCAGTCTCGGCGCGCTTCCGGACGGTGACCGGAGATCGGTGGGCGCCGCGGCGAACCAGGCCAAATCCCATCTTGAAGGGCTGTTGGAGGAACGGCGCGCGGCGACAACCGCGCAGCCGCATGTGGACGGCATTGACGTCACTCTCCCCGGCAGACGCCCTATGCGCGGCCGCCTGCACCCTTCGACACAGACCATCCGAGAGATACTCGCTGCATTCAATGCCATGGGCTTTCAGACCGTCGAAGGGCCGCAAGTCGAATGGGAACGCTACAACTTCGACATGCTAAACATCCCGCCCGACCATCCGGCCCGCGACTCGCACGACACCATCTGGATCGATTCGCCCAACAACAAAGAAGGAACGCTGCTCAGAACCCAGACATCGCCTATGCAGGTGAGAGTGCTTGAGAATTCGAAACCGCCCGTTCGCGTCGTCGTCCCCGGCCTCTGCTACCGGTACGAGGCCACGGACGCTACTCACGAGTGGCAGTTCCACCAGATCGAAGGGCTCGCCGTCGACAAACACATCTCGTTTTCAGAACTCAAAGGCACGCTCTACGAGTTCGCCAAACGAATCTTCGGGCCCGAACGCAAAGTACGCTTCCGCTGCGACTTCTTCCCGTTCGTCGAACCGGGCGTCGAGATGGCGATCGACTGTTTCAAGTGCGGCGGCGATGGGTGCAGGCTGTGCAAGCGGACCGGATGGATCGAGATCATGGGCGCAGGAATGGTGCACCCTGCCGTATTGCGCAACGCGGGCCACGACCCCGAGGTGTACAGGGGCTTCGCATTCGGTATGGGGCCGGAACGCATCGCCATGCTCCGCCTCGGAATCGACGACATACGCCACTTCTTCGCTAATGACCTGCGCTTTCTGACCCAGTTTTGAACAACCCGCGTTAACCGCCGCTAAAGTAAGTCGACTCCGGCTCATCCGGCGCGACCGCACACAGCAGACCCAGTCAAATGAAAATCCCGCTTTCATGGCTCCGCAAATACGTGGACGTAGACCTGCCGCCGGAAGAGTTGGCCCATCGGCTCTCAATGGCCGGTACAGAGGTCGAAAAAATCGAACGCATCGGCGATTGGGACGATGTCGTGGTCGGCCACGTCAGGGATGTATCGCAGCACCCCAACGCAGACAGGCTTTCAATCGTCACCGTTGACCACGGAGCGGGCATGTCCGAGGTCGTGTGCGGCGCCCCCAACGTTGCGGCCGGCCAAAAGATCGCCTTCGCCTCAGTGGGCGCACGCTTGATCGACGGCTACTCCGGCGAGCCGTCCCGACTGAAACGGTCCAAAATCCGCGGCGTGGTCTCCGAGGGCATGGTGTGCTCCGAAAAAGAGCTCGGCCTCGGCGAAAACCACGACGGGATTCTCGTGCTCGACCCCGACACCGAGATCGGCGCGCCCCTTGGCGACATCATCGGCGATACCATCCTCGAACTTGAACTGACGCCGAATCGCCCCGACTGTCTCGGCATTGTCGGCGTCGCCCGGGAGGTCTCGGCGTCCACCGGCGCCGAGTTGCGCCAACCCCGCGCCGATTACCCGACAGGCGACGACGATGCCGCCTCTCTCGCCCGCGTCGTCATACAAGACCCCGACCTGTGTCCCCGTTACACCGCATCCATCATCCGCGGTGTGAAGATCGGCCCGTCGCCCAAATGGCTCGCAGACGCCCTCACGAGTATCGGCGAACGGCCCATCAACAACGTGGTCGACGCAACGAACTACGCGATGTTTGAACTCGGCCAGCCGCTCCACGCGTTCGACTACGACCGAGTAGTCGAACGCACCGTCGTGGTGCGGCGGGCACGCGATGGGGAGCTCCTGACCACGCTCGACGAGGTGGAACGTAAGCTCACCGGTGACATGCTGGTGATCGCCGACCCAGAACGGGCGATCGGCCTCGCAGGTGTGATGGGCGGCGCAAACACCGAGATCGACGACTCGACCGTAAACGTCCTTCTGGAGTCAGCCACGTTCGACGGCGCCAACAACCGCCGCACGTCTCGCGCCCTCGGACTGCAAAGCCAGGCCACGCTGCGATTCGAAAAAGGTCTGCGCGCCGGCCTCTCAGAAGTCGCCCTCCGCCGGACGACGCGGCTCATCCTCGAGGTGGCTGGCGGCGAGGCCGCCAAAGGAATAATCGACGAGTGGCCAGCCAAAGGCACGGAAACTGACAGGGTCTTCCTGTCCAACGACAAGCTGCTGGCCGTTCTCGGCAGTAATCCGGGGTCGAAACTGGTCGAGTCGACCCTTACATCCCTCGGATTCGGCGTAACGGCAACAGATGAAGGATGGGACGTGACCGTACCGTACTGGCGGCCGGACGTTTCGATACCCGAGGACCTTTGCGAGGAAGTCGCTCGGACCATCGGGTACGACAAACTGCCGCTGAGCATGAATGCCGGCAGCCTGACGCCGTGGGCGCCGGTACCCGCGCTGGAACTGCGCGACCGTGTCCAGGACATACTGGCCGACACGGGGCTGCACCAGATAATCACCTACTCCGCAACCACCGCCGAAGGGGAATCGCGGCTCAATCTCCCGCACTCTACGACCGACCTCGTACGCATCCAAAACCCCGTCTCCGCCGAACACTCCGTCCTCCGCACGACATTGCGGGAGGGGGTCCTGCGGACAACGGCCAACAACCTCCGCACCTGGCGGGGGCCGATTTCCATCTACGAGTCAGGGTTGGTGTTCCACGGCCATGGCGAAAGTCTTCCTGAAGAACGCCCAATGGTGGTAGGCGCTCTCACCGGCCCAAGACATGTACCGCACTGGGACGGCGCCAACGCTCCGCTCGACTACTACGACGCCCGCGGCGCCGTGGAGGAGACGCTCGACCAACTTGGAATCGCCGCCGAATTTGTTCCGGGCAGCGACCCGACTCTGGCAGAGGGCAGGACCGCCGAAGTGAGAGTGGCCGGCGCCAACAAAGTGCGAATCGGAGTCGTCGGCGAAGTCGATCCCGCCGTACTCGCCAGATTCGACATCGACACCGGCCCCGTCGCCCTGTTCGAACTTGACCTCACAGCAATCGAGTCCGTGGTCGCAGCCAACGCGCGCGGCAAAGCCTACAACCCGTGGGCCCGCTTCCCGGAATCGGCGCGTGACGTGGCCATCGTGATCGATGAAGCCGTGGCTGCCAATGACGTGCTCGCCATCGCAATGCGACACAAACTCGTCACGTTCACTACCGTGATCGACATCTACCGGGGCCGGGGGTTGCCGTCCGGCAAGAAGTCCCTCACCTTCCGGCTAACCATGCAGTCGCCGAGCCGAACACTGACGTCCGGTCAGGTAGACAGGGTTGAAAACGCTATCCTGCGATCCCTCGCGAAAGAACTCGGCGCAGAGCAGCGGCGTTAGCGGACACGCAGACAGTCACACCGATGGCCACTCATACTCATAGCCATACTCACGAGTCGCGCCCCCACCGGCATCACTACGACGCGGAGATGTTGAGCGTCGAGGAAGCGCTGGAGCGAATCCTGTCGCACATCTCCAGGCTGGAACCCGTCGACACCCCCCTCCTCGAATCACGAGGTCGCGTGCTCGACGAGGACCTCGTAGCGCGCTTCGACATCCCGCCGCTCGCAAACTCCGCCATGGACGGGTACGCCGTTCGCTCGGCAGACGTAGCGTCCGCCTCCGACACCCAACCCGCCGTGCTGCCCGTCGCAGGCGCAGTGGCCGCAGGGGAGTTACCCGACCGGCCAGTGCCGCCCGGCGGCGCAATCCGCATCATGACCGGCGCGCCCATCCCCGACGAGGCCGACGCCGTCGTCCCGTTCGAGGACACCGACGAATCGGAACGCAGACGGGACGGCAAACCTCTCGACACGATCGCCGTCAGGATCGAGGCGCTCGCCGGTGACAACGTCCGCCCGGCCGGAGAGGACATCGAGGCCGGAGAGGTAGTGTTAAAACGCGGCACGGTCATGCGACCGGCCGAAATCGGTGTCGCAGCCTCCCTCGGCCGAAACTCCGTGCTCACCACCAGGCGGCCGGCCGTTGCCATCATCTCCACCGGAAACGAACTCATCTCGCCGGGGGCGCCACACCAACCGGGCAAGATCTACAACTCCAACGCCTTCAGCATCGCAGCGATGGTGGAGCACTACGGCGGCATCCCCCGGATCATGGGAGTCGCAAGAGACACCGTCGAATCTCTGAACGAAATCCTCGACGCCTCGATCGACTCCGACATGATCGTCACGTCGGCCGGCGTTTCCAAAGGCGACTATGACGTCGTGAAAGACGTCCTCGCACAACGAGGAGCAATCACTTTGTGGTCGGTCCGGATGAGGCCCGCCAAACCCCTCGCGTTCGGAACCCTCGACGGCCCGAACGGCCGCAAAGTGCCCCACCTCGGCCTGCCTGGCAACCCGGTCAGCGCCATGGTCGCATTCGAACAGTTCGGCCGGCCGGCCCTGCACGTCATGCTGGGCATCCCCTTGTCGCCCAAACCAACCGTCGAGGCCGTCCTGGACGATCCCGTGTACAACCACGACGGCCGGCGCGTCTACGCCCGCGTGTTGGTCTACAAAACCGAAAGCGGCGGCTACAGGGCCCGCACCACCGGAAACCAGAGCTCCGGTGTGCTTACTTCAATGGCCGCGGCAAACGGTTTGGCCATCTGCCCTGACGACGTTCCGGTCATACCGGCGGGACAAAAAGTCAGTGTCGAGATGATAGATTGGCCCAATACAGTATTTTGAATCGACACGGTTAACCGGTTACGAGAGATGGTGCAAAGCTGATGGTCAAATCGGCCCCTTCGGGCATTCAGGACGGCAACGATGTCAACGCGGCCGATCCAGACCCCGCATATTCCGTAGACGTGTCGACATTTGAACGGTCTGGCAAGTCATTCTCCTACGCCGTGAAGAGCCGGTTTTGCGAGACCTGCCCTGCGTGCGAGGCCATCGCCGGCGACGGACCGACGGTGTCAAAAACGCCCTCTGAGTTGATGAAGCACATTGCGCAAAACTGCTCGCGGCAGCCGGAATACCTGCTGTCGTCTACGCCAATAACAGAGGCCGTATTTCGGCTCCTGCTGGCCAACTCCAACCGGCCCCTGAAACTCAGCAAGATACAGTCCGATCTCAGCAGCGCGTGGGCCAGCGTCATCTACCTCAAAAACCTCTCCGACATCGTCGTCAAAAGAATGCTTGACCAACCCAGCGAGTACTACATAACCCGCTCCAAAAAATAACCCCGACCGTCATCCGTCTTCCTGGCGCCAATCACCGTCAGTCTTACGCGGTCCCGATCGGGGATCCGCCGGGGACGGGGCGCCGCGCTACACCACCCACGCGCAATCCAATATCCACGTCCCACCTTCACGAAGATACAAGTGACGTCTCTCGTCGGTGCCAGTTTGGGTGAAGCGCATCTGGGCTGATACGAAAGCCCATCGCCCCCGAATCAGGGAAGATTCGTGATCCTCTGTTGCCAGAGGGAGAG
The DNA here is from genome assembly GCA_047516345.1 of Dehalococcoidia bacterium. Lineage (GTDB taxonomy): Bacteria > Chloroflexota > Dehalococcoidia > Lucifugimonadales > Lucifugimonadaceae. The sequence goes on from JAKZUY010000204.1 coordinate 6,290, forward strand.
GGAATTCGGCCCCCTGATGGCTGCTTGGCCGGCCGTTGGAATATATCGGCCCTAAGTCTGCGTCGCGGCTTAGCCGGCGGGTTTCGCGTCTCAACGAACAGTGATAAGCAACATGGCGAATATCGTCGCAAAACCGGCATCTCTCGGCTGTAAGTTGGTGTATGGTTTTGGGAGTTTCGAGGCCTGCCGAAGCAGGTCTACTTTATGGAGGTGTTAGCCATGAGGATGATTTACATGTTCAAACGCAGCTTACCGCTGGCGATCCCAGCCGTGCTTGCGGCGATCGTGCTGGCGGTCGCGGCATGCGGGGGAGATGACCCGTAGGTCGCTACCACTGCGCCGAAACCGGCGGCCACGGGCACCACCGCCCCTGCGCCCACGGCGGCACAACCTACCGCCACAACGGCGCCGCCTGCGCCGTCGGGCCCGTCGGGCAATGTGACGATAGCATCCACCATCAGCCCTCTGATCCAGAATCAACGAAGGGATATCTCAGCGGTCGGAGGGATTGGCCGGTCGCTATCCGTGTGGGAGACGATAGTGCGAGCGCCGTTCGTAGCCCCGCCGCAGCCTCCGCCACAGGACCACACGGGC
>JAKZUY010000205.1:0-2652 GCA_047516345.1 Dehalococcoidia bacterium
GGCGCATCAAAACTGGCTGTAGAAAACTACCTGCCTGTCTACAAGGGGCTGCGCGGAATTGACTATTCGATCATCCGGCCGGCAAATGTATACGGGCCTCGCCAAGACCCGCACGGTGAAGCAGGAGTCGTGGCGATATTCACCCGGGCCATGCTTGCGGGTGAGGCGATCCGGATATTCGGGGACGGCACAGACGAACGGGACTACGTGTTCGTGGAGGATGTCGTAGATGCCCTGATCTGGGCGTCGGACGGCCCGGGTACCGGGCCATACAACATCGGGTCGGGTCGCGGCACGTCGGTGAATGACATCGCGGCAAAGCTGGCCGGGCTGACCGGGTACGGTGAAGATCCACTGCACTTGCCGCAAAGACCGGGAGATTTGCGGCGGATCAGTCTGGATGCATGCCTCGCAAAAAAGGAACTTGGATGGTCGCCGACCACGAGCCTGAACGACGGCCTGCGCCAGACCGTCGACTGGTTTCGCTCCGAGATGAGCGTCAAAGGTTGACCCCTGCCCGACCTTCCCATACGGCCCTGTCGGGCGCGAGTTCAACCGCGATACGACCTCTAACGATAGTGTCTAAGATCACCGCTATCGGCCTGTTCGCTCTCGCAGTTGCTATTTCCGCCTGTACCGGTGGCCCCGCGTCGGATACCCCAACCCAAGTACCCGCGACAGCCACGCGAAGTGAAACTACGGCGACCGTCGTCGCAACCGCTACAAGTCGGCCTGCCGCAGCAACGCCTACGCCCTCTCGGTCGGCGACCGCGACTGCCGAACCAACCCCCATCGCCTCAGGCGCCGCTTCCACTTCGTTTTCGGCACCGGATGGGCTGGTACGGGGCGGCGTCTTGCGGTTTGCCGTGCCGGAACCGCCTCCGCACCTCGACGTCCACCAGACCCAGTCGCCGGCGTTGTTGACCTGGGGTCCGGCCCTCGCCTACAGCCGGCTCTTCAGGTTCACGACCGGAGATAACGCGATGACGCCGAACACTATCGTCGAGTGCGACCTGTGCACGTCGTGGCGCTTGCTGGATCCGGTCAGACTCGAAGTAAAACTGCGCGGAAACGTCCGTTGGCACGCACTAGAACCGGTCGATGGGCGGCGGCTAACAGCAGATGACGTGGTGTTCAGCTACCACCGGCAGATGACCGACGGATGGCCCAACGCGCCGGTGTTGGCAAATGTTGCGCACGTGGAAGCCGTGGACGACAGGACCGTGTTGATCCGGTTCCGCCAACCGGAAGCGGAGTTCCTACACGGACTGGCCGACGGGCACAGCCCCATAGTTGCCGTTGAGACGGTCGCCGTGTCCGGAGACCTGCTACGCGGCCCGACGGTAGGTACCGGGCCGTGGATGGTGGTGCGTTCAGGCAGCGATGGATCTGAATACGAAGCCAACCCACACTACTACGAGTACGGCTTCCCCTATCTAGACGGCCTGGAGATACAGGTGGTCAATTCTCCGGGAACCCGGTCCGCTGCGCTGAGAAACGGTCTGCTGGACCTCGACCGGGCACCCTATCAGACTGTCGTGGACGCAAAGGCGGCGTTCCCTCGTATTGAATCGGCTGCATACGTCGATCCCGGAGCGGGCGCCGAATTGATCATGAATACGACCCGCCAGCCATTCGACTCGCAGGAGGTTCGAACGGCGGTCCTGCTCGCCATCAATCCCTGGACGCTGAACCAGACATTCTGGAACGGGCAGTCGATGCCAACATTGGGCCTGCGCGTGCCCGCGCCGGACTGGCTGTTGCCGCAGGATGACATTCGCGGCGCATTTGCCAAGCGGGGTGAGGCACGGGGGATCCTTGGGGGAGTTGCTGGGGAAGTCAGGCTCACCGTGGGTCAATTCGACGCCGACTATCCGGCCCAGGCCGATTTCATCGCAATGTCGCTTGATGAACTCGGACTCCGAACGACAGTGGAAGAGATTTCGACGAGGGAGTACGCCGACCGCGTTTGGGTCGGCGGTGATTACCAAATGGCGCTCGGGGCGTTGCCGCCCCTATCCAGCCTGACAGGGGGGCTGCTGGCCGTCCACCACTCACGCGGCGGCGTGAACACGACCCGCCACGAGATACCGGAGTTGGACGAACTGATCGAATCGCAGGCCGCCGAACTCGATGAAGCGCGTCGCAAAGACCAGGTATTGGAAATCCAGCGGCTGATTCTTGCCGGCGCATACAGGATTAACCTCGCGGCACGCGCTGAAAACTGGATGTGGTGGGACTACGTGGAAGGATTCGTCCCAAACATGGCGAGGGGCGAGAACTATTTCTTCGCCAAAGTGTGGTTAAGCCGGGTGCCGTAGAGCGGGGCGAGGACACCTTGGCGCGGCTTTCAGGCTTCCGCCGCCAACTTTCGCGCGTAAGACTCCAGGGCGTCCTGCAGGGCAGCCCAGGACAACAGGGCGCATTTAATCCGCACAGGGTACTTTCGTACACCCCGAAGCGCCTCAAGGTCGCCGAGGTCGTCAAGTTCGTCCTCGGTTAGATTCTCGTCCCTCATCATGCGCCGGACGAGGTTTGTCGTGCGCGACAGTTCACCTTGCGTACGCCCCTCCGCCAACTCCGACAGTAGCGAGGCTGACGACTTGCTGATGGCGCATCCGCGGCCGGTGACACCGACTCCGTTGACCCGGC
>JAKZUY010000206.1:0-5528 GCA_047516345.1 Dehalococcoidia bacterium
ACTAGCGCCCCGTACTTAGTTCTGCCCACCTGGTTAACGCCCCAGTTGCCATCGTAAGTACTGGCCACGCTTGCCAGAACGGCAGCCGTTGCCGCCAGTAGCGCGAGGCGGGTGCGTAGGCTCCGCGCATCCAAGGACGGCCTGCGCCATACCCAGATGGCAGCGGCCATCGCAAGGGGGATGACGAGCGAGTCTGTCGGGTCCAGGGGCGAACGAGGTCCGTCCCCGCCAACGAACCCCAGTACGTGCAGAATCACATCGTGGACAGGTTGAAATGTGTTGAAGGCGACGTAGAGCAGCGGGAGACCAGCGTAGGCTGCCATGAATGCCGCTCGCTGCGCCTGCGCGCTCCCCAGCGTCGCGAACGACAGGATGTACGCCAGCACCGGCGGCGCGAACATCATCCAGGCGAGGTCGCTCAGTTTCCCGGGGACCCATGCTCCAGGCCAAATCGCCTTGAATACCAGGTCGTTCACCAGCAGCACGGCGAGCGCTCCGAGCGTCACAGGGTGCATCAGCGCGGACGCGCATCGTTGCCGGAAGCTGGCAGATGCAACCCGTTTGACCAACGATGTGTTGGGAGTGCTGAGTGCTTGCATGTGCAACTTGGCCAAGAGGAAACCGCCCAATCGGACCCGCCACCGAGCGGTTGCTACGGGAAGCATGAAGCCCACCCTAGGGTTTGGCAACCTAGAGAGCCGAGACTCAGGGTGTTACTTCGTAAGCCGGGTACAGCACCGCCGTCCCGCTGTCGCACGTCTTGGTGACCGCGATGTTCGCGGTCACAGTAGCCGAGCCGCCGCTGGTGTCGCTCGCCTCGACCGTCAGCGTGAAGGACGTGCCCACGGATGAGTTGAGGTCGCCCGCGACGGTAATCTGGCCCGTGCTGTCGTCGATCGCAAACTTACCGCCCTCGTCGCCTGCGGTTATCGAGTAGGTCACCGTGTCATCCGTGAGTGAGCCGGTGGCCGAGACGCTTCCCACCACTGCCCCTAGATCGGCGTCGCCGGCCAGGGAGAAGGAATAGGACGCAGCCCCGAACGTCGGCGGTACGCACTCGCCAATCGTCACGGACACGGAATCCGACGGGTCACTCCAGGCTGCCGCATGGACGGTGCCGTTGCCGTAGGCGCTAACCCGGAATAGGTAATCATCCCTGCAAGTTAGACCGTCCACCGTGTGGGAGACGCCGATGAGCGTGTCGTCGTCCAGCACCCAGTCGTCCGAGTAACGGAGACGGTACTCCACCCGGTACTTGCCGGCGTTGGAAACCGCCGTCCAACTCAGAGGTACCCTGCCCTCAGCAACCGTGCCGGCGGTAAGGCCTTCCGGCGCAGGCGGACAGTAGAGCAGATTGAGCGAACCCAGGTCGTTCGTGGGCACCTCTTTCAGGGGCGCCGGTATGCAGCCCGTCAGCGAGTTGCCGGAAAGCCTGATTTCCTGGAGGTTCGACAGACCGCCCAGTTCCCTCGGTATCTCCCCGGTCAGAGAGTTCGAACTCAGGTTGAGATGGGTCAACTCGGAAAGGTCCCCAAGCTCCACCGGGATACTCCCAGAAAGGCTTTCGTTCGATAGCAGCACTTTTGTAACGCGACTCGGCGTACCCGCGACGGTGACGCCCTCCCAGTCCGTGATGGCGGAGTCGACGCTCCAGTCCAACGTGGCGGTACCTGCAAGCGTGTCCTTCGCCGCCAGCAAAGCCATGCAGTCGCGCATGAGGCCGGGGTTGTCGCCCTGGTCCGGCACAGCGAGGCCGCAAGGCGGCGGTGGCTGCGCGGGGGCGGGGACACCGGGGGCGTAGCCGCCGACCTTGGGGTCGGAGAAGTACTGGCGCAGCCGGTTGGCGTCTGTTTCCAGCATGGGCAGGTCGGTATCTTCGCCGATGCGTCCGCCGTTGGCGGCCACACGCGCCTGGTGGGCCGTCGTCACCGCCCGGGTGAGGGTGGGAAGCTCCATCTCGGCGTAGTGCTCATTTAGACGAGTGTCGAAATAGTGTCTGTATGGATGCAGGGCGACCACGACGCCGTCCTCACGCCTCTCCACGTCCCACGTCCAGAAGACCATCCATGCTTCGACGGATGCTCTGTATGACGGTCCGATGAAAAGGACGGCCTCCCTCCCGCCGATTCCCCCCGGCGGGCCAATCACCGCGGGTCCATTTGGCTCGTGGGCTTCGTCAAGCGTGTCGTATTCGCGGCGGAGCGGGCGCAGTCCCCCGCCTGGCGGCAGGAATCCCCGGAGCGGAGGATTGTACTGGAACCGCCCGCCCTCGGACAGCGCGCGCTCATAGGCGAGCCTCCGGCTTTCGAGCTGCTCCAGTCCATAGTCTTCGTCGTCGCCCCCAAAGGCGAGGACTGATTGGTAGAGACTGGTGTACACGGTCACCGTCAGGGTGGACGGGCCCGTGCCGAGCAGATAGGCGTTAACGCGCACGTCGGCGAAGCAGTAGATGAGGAGCCCGGAAGAAGACTGGCCCCGGCCAAGATAGGACGGGGCTCGGCCGGGGTGCCCGGACGTACAGCGGACCGTGCCTGGAATGTACGTGCCTCGCAGCGCGACATGAGTCGTAAAAACTTCTACCGGATAGCTCACGAGATCTTCCACAAGCACCGGGAAGTCGCCAAGTGATCCGACTCGGTTGTCAGGGCCCATATAAAAATCCGATCTGGATTCGCAAGGGTCCACGGAGGAGCCGGTCACGGGCGTGCAGGGAGGTATCTCCTCGGTGAGGTAGGTTGGCGGTGGGGAGATTTTGGCGGTCTGTGTCGAGTTGGGCGCTGGTGTGGCTAGCGGTTCGAGTGTTGTGGTAGTGACGGGCGCCGCAGTCGGCGTGGGCACGGAGGCCGGCGTCGGCGTCCACGTGGGTACGGAGGCCGGCGTCGGCGTTGGGACAGGCGCTGAGAGCAGTGTTGGCGTCCGCGTAGGCGCGAAGGTGGGAGTTGGTGACGACGTTGTAGTTGGGGTCGGTAATGGCGTGGCCATGGGAGTTGGTGACGACGTTGCAGTTGGGGTCGGTGATGGCGTGGCCGTGGGAGTTGGTGACGACGTTGCAGTTGGGATCGGTAATGGCGTGGCAGTGGGATTCGGCGATCGCGTGAAGGTGGGCATTGACGATGGTGTCGCAGTAGTAGTAGGCGTTTTGGTCGGTGCAGATGTTGGAGTGTCGCTCGGTCCGGCCAAAGGTGTATCTGCCGGCGACATAGTACCGATGGGAGACGAGCTGCCACTACATGCCGACAGTAGAAAGGCGGAGATCGAGCACAGTAGCCAAACACCTGCCGTGCACCGAACAGTGCTTCGCATTTTCGCCTGCATGCAGAGGTTGGACATCAATGTGATTCGAATGCTCATCTCTGGTAGGTGCTGAGTTCTTCCTATGCATACACGCCTAAGCGACCTGCCACCCGGGCCGTCGTTGCGGGAAGCTCAGCTAGCGGCGTGGCAACCTTACAAGGTCAATAGGTGTTGCCGTGCCGAGCCAGATCCCCGATCGGGGTCGGGGATGACGGTTGTTGTGCCCAACCGCCAACCCAGCGAATGCCCACAAGAGACGCCCTTACACCCGGCCGCCTGACAATCGACTCGTTGAAGATGCAAGATTCCCAATCCCGCCCTCCCCAATCCTGCCTCTCCGGCAGGTGACACCGGACCACAGCGCGGCGACAATTGCTCTTGGACACTACGTAATGCTCCGACCGCGAAGAATGCAGGCGAGGCCTGGGAACGGACCGATATGGCCAGACAAAAATGCGTCCTCGCTTACAGCGGCGGCATGGACTCCACTATTTCAGTCGTGTGGATCCAGGAGCAGTACGACATGGATGTCGTGACCCTGACCCTGGACCTTGGCGGCGGTCCTGAACTTGAGGGCGTGGAGGAGAGGGCCCGTTCGGCCGGCGCTGTCCAGACGCTTGTGTGGGACGTGAAGGACGAGTTCGTCAACGAGTACGTGTTCCGCGGCCTCAAAGCCGGCGCAATGTACGAAGACGTTTACCCGCTGTCGACCGCACTTGGCCGCCCGCTGATGGCCAAAAAGCTGGTCGAGGCGGCGCGGGAGACCGGGGCCGCGGCCGTTGCACACGGTTGTACCGGCAAGGGCAACGACCAGGTCCGCTTCGATGCTGGCGTCAAGACGTTGTCCGCCCACGGAGAGCCGTTGCGGATCATCGCGCCGGCGAGGGAGTGGGGCATGACCCGCGACGAGGAAAAGGCGTACGCCGCAAAGGCGGGCCTCGAACTGCGTGAGGTGGGGGACGACCAGCGCGTCTATTCGATCGACCGCAATCTTTGGGGGCAGGCCATCGAGGGCGAAGACCTGGAGGACACGTGGGTTACTCCTCCCGAGGACGCCTACTCGTGGACCATGCCCGCCGACCTCGCGCCGGACCAATCTGAAGAGGTCGAAATTTCGTTCGAGGCCGGAATACCTGTCGCCTTTGATGGCGAACCGATGGGCGGCGTGGACCTCATCGAGCGACTCAACGCCATCGCGGGTAGCCACGGCGTGGGGCGGGTTGATCACCTCGAAAACCGGCTGGTCGGCATCAAGTCCCGCGAGGTCTACGAAACGCCCGCCGCGGTAGTGCTTAACTCGGCGCTGAGGGCCCTCGAAACGTCGACCCTCGCCAGGGAGCAACAGCGCATAAAGTCGCAACTCGCCCAGACCTACTCGGACCTCGTCTACGACGGGCGGTGGTTCACACAGGTCCGCGAAAACCTCGACGCCTTCGTGGACAGCGTTCTGCGGTACACGACCGGCGACGTGCGGGTGAGGCTGCACAAGGGCAGCGCCGTAGTAACCGGCCGGCGGTCGCCCTACTCCCTTTACGACTTCGGCCTGGCCACGTACTCGACCGAGGACGCATTCGACCACGGCGCGGCGACGGGGTTTATCGACATCTACTCCCTGCCGGCCCGAACGCAGTTCCGTTCCCAGACCATGCGAGAGGCCCGCTAAGAAGGCCTGCGGGTGTGCTTGAAACCCCAGCCCTCTCGGCGGTTCACTGACAGGAAGGCACGGGAGAGACGTTGAACATACCGTACGCTGGCTGGGGCAAAACTCGTGCGTTGCCCGGTACCAGCCGCGCCCCTCAGGCCTGGTTGCCGGCGTAGCTGCCCGCAAGCATGGCGTCCTGGCTGAACCGTTCGAGACTCAACGGAGCGATATCCACCGTGCTCGCCTGCCCGTCGAGGATCGTCTCCGCCACCACCTTGCCGACCGCCGGACCGAGTTTGAATCCGTGGCCGCTGAACCCTTCGCAGTGCACAAAGCCTCCCACGTCCGGGTCGTTACCGATGATCGGATGCCAGTCGGGCGTCACGTCGTACAGGCTGGCATAGCCCCGCACGATCTCCGCCCGCGCTCCAAACTCCGGCAGGCGCATGCCGAGCCGCTCCATCATCCCCTGCCTGAACGAGTCGTCCGTATCGGTATCGTAGTCATCGGGGTCGGCCGTCTCGATGTCCTTCGGGTACCCGTCTCCGGCCAACAGCAGGCCGTCCCCCGCCGGGCGCCAGTAGATGCGGTC
>JAKZUY010000207.1:0-8293 GCA_047516345.1 Dehalococcoidia bacterium
GTCTCCCACCGTTCAGCCGACTCCGACGATTGCCGTCGAACCTGTTGCAACGGCCTGCGTCAACGGTAAAACCGAATGCGACGATTCGGATTCGGACGAGAGCAACTCTGATGACGTAGACCGCGGCGGCGACGAGTTGCCAGCAGCCGAGACTGCCACCCCGTCTCCCACCGTTCAGCCGACCACAACTCTCTCCGTTCAGCCGACTCCGACCACTGCGGTCGAACCTGTGGCAACACGGTGCGCAAGTGAGAAAACCGATTGTGACAATTCGGAATCGGTCGAAAGCAAGCCTGATGACGCAGACCGCGGCGACGACGACACGGCCCCCATCGAGACTGCCACCTCGTTCCCCATAGTTCGGCCAATCCCGACTCCCACATTTCAGCCAACGCCATTTCCCACAGTTGAGCCGACCACGACTATTCAGCTTGAACCTACGGCAACGCAATGCGCCAATGGGGTAACCGAATGCGACGATTCGGATCCGGTAGAAGTCGAACCCGGGGACGCCACGTCCCTGCCGGTCGAGGGTGAGCCTGAACCCCCGGGCGAGATCTCCTGGGTAAACATCCCGGATTGCGAGTCCGTAAGTAAAGACCCTCTGGAGATAACGTTTGTCTCGCTCACCTGGCGAGATAGGGAAGAGATGGTCAGTTCCGAGATTGCCGCGACGCCAGCCGAACGGTCTCAAGGTTTAATGTGCCGCGGGGACGTGCCGCACGGGTCAGGCATGCTGTTTCTGTTCGATCAACCCCGTTCCGGCGGATTTTGGATGTTCAATACTTACGTCCCGCTCGACATCCTCTACATTGACGGTTCTGGCGCCGTCATTTGGCACGACACCATGGAACCTTGCGTAAGGCAAATGAACGAATCTGAAAGCGCCTGGCGAAGTCGCTGCAGCGACAACACCAGCCGGCCGGATACCTCGCTTGGCGGATATAAGACCGCGCTGGAACTGCCGGCGGGCTGGCTTGATCACGTCGGGATCGATCCCGACCTGCCAGAAGAATTGATCGTCACGTGGCAATGAACGGCAAGGTCCTGCTTATCGTCATCGACGGCTCGGGAGTAGACAGGGAGCGCGTTCGCCAGATCGCCGACGCGACGTGGGACGAGCTCGCAGGCCCGGATCGACAGGCTATTTCGGAAGCTGCGAAACAGGCCGCCGACTCATCGGAGGACTGCCCGGTGGACTCCGGATCGCTTGCCAGATTCGCGTTGTACCCGACTCGGGCAGAAGCGATTGATAGCAACATGCCGACGCGACACGCGGAAGCGATGCTTTCGGCGATTGGCAACGTTGCAGGAAGGCCCGAGGTACAGGCGCCGCTTCACCGTGCCAGGCAATCTCTCCGACAGGTGGCCCGCGAAATGCGATACGTGCCTTGGGCAGCGAATGGCCCGCACGCCGCCCGACTCCGTAACCATCACGTCACGATTCCCACAAGTGCCGCCGGTGAATGGGCTGGATTCGAACCGCTGGATCCGCCAGTACAGGGAAATTCCGAAACGGGGCACCAGCAGATCGGAAATCTGGTCATGGCGCCACAGTTGCCGCTCGAGATTTCGAACGCTATCGACTCCGGCGCTTATTTTGAGAACCGCGTGCTGCGGGCAGCCGTCGAATATGGCGCAAAGCCCGGCGGCGCCCTAAATATCACGTTCATGCTTTCGGGTACCGGTGGTCGTGACGGCCGGGTACACAGCGCATGGAATCACCTCGAAGCGTTCCTGGAGTTGGTGTTCGCAAGAGTCGGACTAAGCCAGGATCAGGTGCGTATTCAGGCCATTCTGGACGGCAGAGACTCGCCGCCGCGAGCATCGCTTGAAAAGCAAAATGGCGTCGGCGGCTATCTGAAAATGCTGGAGACCCTTTTGGGCAGATACTCGGCGACTGGCAGCCTGGCCTGGGTAGTCGGCCGGTCCACCGGAATGGACCGCGATTTTCGAGAAGTGAACGCGCGCGCCGACTACCTGCTTATGACCTGCGGCGAAGGAATTCACGTTGACGGTTTCGACGGCGTTCGACGGGCAGTTGCCGACGCGCACTGCCGGGGGCTTACGGACCAGGATGTGCCGCCCATCGTCGTCAGGGGCCCGGGGCGGTGTGTACGGAAGGTCGAATCGGGCCAGTCATTCGTCGATCTGAATTATCGTTCCGACCGGCAGCGTTCCAAGATCGCTTCGTTGGCTGGGGCAGCAGGATTCTTGCACACCGAAGGCAAGCGGCGAGGCAGGGACTGGAAGCTGGATTGGCTCAAACCGTTGCCCGGCCTGCACGTTTGCGGAATCGCCGAGTACCATCCTGATTTCGCAGCCCAGCACGGTGTGACGGTCGCGTTTCCCGTTGTACCCCACCGCGAAAACCTGCTCAGCCTATGGGACCGGGTGATGCCGCAGAAGAAATACCTGCTGGTGGCGGAAAGTATCAAAGCGCCGCACATGGGATATTTCCTGCGAGGGAGAAGAGAAGGGCCCACTGTTAGAGGTATTGAGGACAGAATCATAGTTCCGTCCGCCGGAGAGGCCGAGGGGATTCGGTCGGATACCGACTTTCACAAGACGCCGCAAATGGGCAACCCGAAAGTGGCGGAGAATGTCGTCGAACACCTCGCAGGTGACCGTTACAGGCTCATCTGCTGCAATCTGTCTGCGACGGACATGATTGGCCACCTGTTGCCGGACAGGTTCGAGGAGGCCATCAGCGCGTTTGAGTCGACCGACGCAGCCGTCGGCGAAATGACCGAGGCCGCCAGGCGGCAAGGCTGGTCGACAATCGTTACCGCCGACCACGGGAACGTCGAAGAGGACGGACCGGCCCATTCAGTGAACGACGTACTTACGACGGTCGTGGCGCCAACCGGCGCATTCGGGTACTCAGCACGCCCGCAGTATCAAGCCCGATTGTTCGACGTAGCGTGGACCATCGCGCGACTGCTCGGTTCTGGCCCTCAGCTTGCGACAGTTTTCGAAGAACTGGACGACGGCCAATATCTGAAGGAAAGTGTCGGCGCGGCGCTAGTCGAGTAACGCCTCTCTGCCGGCCGCGACAGTCTGCCAAATCGGCGTGGAGGGAATCAGCGTGCGATCATCCCGCCGTCGATCACCAACTCGGCCCCCGTCATAAACGACGCTTCATCTGACGCCAGATAGAGAATTCCCCAGGCGATATCTTCGGCCGTTCCCAGCCGTCCCAACGGAGTAACAGCCTCCCGTTCTTCACGCACCCCGGGCCGGCCGTGCAATTCCAGGGTCATCGGCGTATCTGCGAAGCCGGGATGGACGGAGTTGACCCTGATTCCGTCAGTCGCGTAGCTGACCGCTGCGGCCTTGGTGAATGTTCGGACCGCGCCCTTGGAGGCGTGGTAGACGGCGCTCGCCTTGCTGCCGACGATGCCGTAGATCGACGAAATGTTGATGATGGAGCCGCCACCGCTGCGCCTCATAGGCGCGATAGCCGCCCGGGTGCCGAGAAACACGCCGGTGGAATTCACGTTCATCACCATGTTCCAGTTCTCGACCGTCGTTTCCAGTACCGCCGCCCTGCCCTGCGGGCCGGACATGCCGGCGTTGTTGACAACGATGTCGAGTCGTCCGCGCCAGTCCATTGTGTATTGAACGACTCGGTCCCAATCTTCCTCGCTCGTGACATCCAACCGCTGAAACACGGCCTCGCCGCCGTTCTCGACGATGCGGGCTTCCAGGGCTTTGCCCTTCGACTCGTCTATGTCGGCGATTACCACGCCTGACTGGTGTTCGGCCAACAACAGGCATGTTGCCTCGCCGATGCCCGATGCGCCCCCGGTGACAATTGCCGTTTTTCCGGCAACCCTTCCAGATCGAGTTGTCTGTGCCATCTGACCTCTTCCCGTTCCCGCCAAGAATCAATCCTTGGCGGATGCCGATATTACACCGGCCCGTGCCAGGGAAACCGGATCAGCGCCGGTATCCCGCATCGATCAACGCCAGGGCTGCATCACCGAACACGATCTTCCGCCAGCCGCCAAGGGCCCTGATCCCAGATTGATCGCCGACCGCCATTCGTGTCAGTTCATCACGGTTGGCGACGAACCCAGGCGCGACTTCATGTTCGTTGCAACGTTCCTTTAGCAGCGCCTGCAAGCGTGCAACGTCGGCAGCACGGGCTCTTGGCCGGCCGGCCCTGTCGGGGACTTCAGGCCATTGGGCGGGGTCTGAATCCAGCGCATGTTTCACGGCTTGCAGCAACTGCCTTCCTTCATGGCGCATAACCATCCGCCTCGGGATGTCCTTTACACGTCCCAGTTCGTCTCTGTTACGCGGCGCCTCGAGCGCGATCCCCGCCAGAACGCTGTCCTTCATGATCCACGTTCTCGGCAAATCGCGGCGGTCGGCGGTCATTTCGCGCCAGGTGGCCACCTCTCGCAAAACGGCCAGGGCCTTACGGGTTGGACGCCGGAGGTGAATCCGAAGCCACGCCTCACGAGGTTCGACTGTGTAGTTGTCCTTATGGGCGAGCAGCGTCATCTCGCTTGCCACCCACTTGTCTCGACCTGTTTTCTTGAGACGTTTGCTTAACACGCGATGGATTGGTCCCAGGTAGGCCACGTCCTGAACGGCGTATTCAATCTGGGAAGCGGAAAGCGGCCTCCGGGACCAGTTGGACTGCTGAGCCGCCTTGGGGAGCTCGATCCCGTTCACCTCTTCAACCATTTTGGCGTATGACGGCTGATCCCCGTATCCGCATACCATCGCCGCAATCTGTGTGTCGAATAACGGTTGCGGAACTTCGCCGAGGATGAGGTGAAACAGTTCGAGGTCTTGCGACGCCGAGTGGAATACCTTGGTCACCCGCCGATTCAGCATCAGGTCGTATAGCGGCTCCAAATCGATTCCCGGCGCAAGCACGTCGATCGCCGCGGCATCATTGCCGTTTGCGAGCTGCACGAGGCACAACTTCGGACGGTAGGTGCTGCGTCGGAGGAATTCGGTGTCGACGCCGACGAAGTCACGCCCGGAAAGCTTGTGGCACAGAGTGGCCAGTTCAGCTGACCGGGTGATTAGCTTGGGTGGTTTCGGTCGTTTAAGGCGCGCCAGCAGTTTCAAGGGCACTCCGCAGAAATCGTCGGACTCGCTTAATTCACGTCTGCAATATACCGCCTTAAATCTTCCGGTACCGATAAACCGCAAGTGGAATGAAGACGATCAGAATTCCTAAAGTCCAGGTAAGCATCCGCCAGAGCGAATGCCAGATTTCACCTCCCTGGGCCAGGGCGCGGGCGGTGTTTACAGCCGATGTCACAGGGTTGTATTCGGCGAACGGTTGCAGCCAGCCGGGCATCGTCTCGATCGGTACGAACGTCGAACTCAGAAACGTTAGCGGGAACATCGACATGAAGCTGAACACCTGGGCAGCCTCGGTCGACTTGACGCTTACGCCGACCACCGCCATCACCCAGGAAAATCCCAACCCGAACATGATCACCACTGCGGGCAATGCGAAACCGGCCACGCCGCCGTGGAAACGGAATCCAACGGCCAGACCGACCCCGATCATCAGGGACACGACAAAGATGTTTCTGATTACGTCCGCAGCTATTCGGCCGGCAATGACAGCTGAGCGGGCCATAGGCAGGGATTTGTAGCGGTCGATCATCCCCTTCTGTAGGTCCTCGGCAAGTCCTACCCCGGTCTGGCTCGATCCGAAAAGGGTGGTCTGGACAAGTATCCCAGGCAGCAAGTAATCAACGTAATTCAGTCCGGAAGAGCGGATAGCGCCACCGAAAACGTACACGAACAACAGAACGAACATGACAGGCTGAATAGTCGAAAAGACGAGCAGATCCGGCGAGCGTCTGTATCGCAGCACGTTTCGCCAGGTCATGTGCACGGTGTCGATGGGCGACCACCGCAACTCGTTTGAGATCGTTCTCAAGTTCATAAACTTGCTACTCCAGGCCCATCAAGCGGAAATTTTTTCGACAGTCTCATTAGCGTCAATATCTTCGGCAGTCCTTCCGGTCAGCGCCAGGAAGACGTCGTCAAGCGTCGGTTCACCCAGGGATAGGTCCGAGAACTGGATGCTCGCGGAGTCCAACTCACGAACCACGGCGCCCAGAATCGCCGAGCCGTCTCTGACCATGACCGTAATACGGCCGATCTCATTTTCGCTCTGGGGATTTTCACACCCGGCCTTCGCGAGAGCGTCGATGGCGTCACTCAATTGCGAGCGATCAGTCAGCTGGATCGTCAAGTTTTCGCTGCCGGCCGCCGTTTTCAATTGGGTCGCCGTTCCCTCGGCGATGATGCCGCCGCGATCCAGGACGACGATGTTGTCGGCGAGGCGGTCGGCTTCCTCCATGTACTGCGTGGTCAGGAGGACCGTTGTTCCCTCTTTCACAAGATCCAGAATCACGTTCCAGAGATCCAGCCGGCTGCGAGGATCAAGCCCGGTCGTAGGTTCATCCAGAAATAACACCGGCGGATTGGCCACCAGGCTGGCGGCAAGGTCGAGGCGTCTTCGCATTCCGCCCGAATAAGTAGACGACCTCCGGTCTGCATCCTCGTTCAAATCGAATTGCGCCAGAAGTTCTTTGGCCCGATTACGACTTTCCCGCCCCCCCATGTGGTAGAGCCTGCCGACCAGTTCAAGACTCTCTCTGCCGGTTAGGTATTCGTCGATGGCGGTGCTCTGTCCGGCCAGGCCGATGAGGGACCGTAACTTCTGTGCGTCGTTTACGACGTCCAGGTTCATCACGGTGGCGCGCCCACTATCAGGGCTCAACAAGGTCGTCAGGATTCTGACGAGCGTCGTCTTGCCGGCGCCATTCGGGCCGAGCAGCCCGGTCACCGTGCCCTGTGGGACCTCTAGGCTTACCCCATCGAGGGCCTGCACGTCTCCATAGGACTTCTTGAGCTCTTCCACCACGATGACAGCAGATGGCGATGCTCTTAAATCGTCGCCAATTCTTGCCGATGAAATGGGACTGCCCTCCCCTGTCGCCCGGCGTTTCAGGTGCCGAAACACACGGGCATAAGCACAGATCGCAATGTGTGAATGATGTCACATGAGCCATAGATGACAAACCGGGTTGTGGTTCATACTGTCGTTTCTAGCCGGTTAGATGCGAGTACGATTCCCAAGGCGAGTTTTTCGCCGATCTAACCGTAAAACCGGCGACTTACCGTGAGGCGCCTGAACCGCTGTATGACCGGGGTCTCGCGAGGGGACAAACGGCATTGAACACGTTGACCGGACTGAAACGGCGAATCGGCGGCGTGTATTACGGGTGGCGCATCGCCGCGGCCGGCGCGGTCAACATGTTTATTAGCTCGGGACCCACGTTTCAGGCTTCAAGCACGATATTCGCCGCCGTCGAAGAGGAGTTCGGATGGAGTCGAGGTCTGACGACCGGGGTCGCTTCGTTCGGCAGGTTCGGCGGCGCCATGCTGGGTCCGCTCGAGGGCATACTTACGGACCGATTTGGCGCGGCTCGAATGGTCCTTGTCGGCTTTCTGATCGGCGGCGGCGGACTGATCTTGTTTTCGCAGATCACGGGTCCGGTAACGTACTATCTGGCGTTTTTGCTTCTGTCGACCGGTTTCAGCATTGGCGGGTTTACTCCGTCGATGTCGGCGGTAAACGCGTGGATGCCGACTCGCCGGGCCATAGCCGGAGCGATAGTGGTGGGGGGCAGCAGCGCGGCCGGATTCGCGGTGCCTCTCCTGGTTTGGGGAATCTCCTCGTACGGATGGCGGCCTTCGATGTTTTTCGTTGGCGTTGTCGCCATATTTATGGGGCCAACCTTGTTCCGGGTCGTCTCCAGGCGGCCACCGCCTCCAGACCGGCCTCGCACGGCTTTCAGTAAGTCGGCATTGTTGAGAGCCGGTCCCACGCGGGACTTCACCGGGGCGGAGGCGGTGAGGACGCGCGCATTTTGGGCAATGGCGCTAGCGCACGGACTGGTAAATCTATCTTTGGCCGCCGTGGCCGCACACATATTTCAACACCTGACCGGTCCTGAAGTTGGCCTGGGCGATCTGACTGCTGCGTCAATCATCACGGTTATGGCCGGT
Source organism: Dehalococcoidia bacterium (assembly GCA_047516345.1). Taxonomy (GTDB): domain Bacteria; phylum Chloroflexota; class Dehalococcoidia; order Lucifugimonadales; family Lucifugimonadaceae. The sequence continues at coordinate 8,062 of JAKZUY010000207.1, forward strand.
TTCGCGCTGGTTTTCCAAATTGGTGGCGGCCTGGTCGGAGATCGCCTCGACAAGCGGATACCTGTCTCAGTCCTCATGATCTGCCAGGCCTGCGGAATGGCGCTGCTGGCCTTCGTGGGGAGTTACGCAAGCGCGATCGTATTCGCATTCGTATGGAGCCTGGGATTCGGCGCCCGCACTCCTATGCTGCACGCAATGCGCGGTGAATATTTCGGCGCGCGCCACTACGGAG
>JAKZUY010000208.1:0-3496 GCA_047516345.1 Dehalococcoidia bacterium
CGCCGCGACGCCTACGTCCTTGCTCGAAGAGAGATCGCCGCCGGACGGCAGGTGTTCATCGTTTGTCCGTTTGTTGAGGAGTCGGATCAGGTTAAGGGCCGTGCCGCCACGGTCGAGTTCGAACGCTTGCGGGGCGGCGAACTGGCTGGCATCGACGTGGGCCTACTCCACGGGCGTATGAGTCTCGCCGAGAAGCTGGCCACCATGGACTCGTTCCGGGACGGCGAGACTCAGGCATTGGTGGCCACGCCGGTCATCGAGGTCGGGGTCGATGTTTCAAACGCAACGGTGATGCTTATTGAGAGCGCAGACCGGTTCGGAATGGCGCAACTCCACCAGCTTCGCGGACGAGTCGGACGAGGGTCGAATCGCAGCTACTGCGTCCTGCTGGCCGACGATCCCGGAGCGGATGGACAGGCCAGGCTTTCGACCGTCGAGCGAATTGCCGATGGGTTCGAGCTTGCCGAGGTCGATTTGGAGACGCGTGGCCCCGGCGAGTACCTCGGCGCAAGGCAGAGCGGCTGGCCGGAACTTAAAGTGGCCAACGTGGGGGATCGAGACCTGTTGGCGCTGGCCCGCGCCGATGCGTCTGACCTTCTTGCCTCCGATCCGAACCTGGAAAACCCTGCCCACGAGGCTTTGTCGAAAGAAGTAACCCGCAAAACGCCGACTACGCAGTCCGATATTTCCTGAGGGACGGGGTGGCCTTACACGTCGCCAGCCGAATATGGGTTCCTGCCAGTACGTGTCGTGGATGGGATGAGGATGTTGGGTGAGGGCGAGGGTGTTGGGTGCGTTGCTTGTCTCAGAAGTCCGGTGCCTTCGGATCTTCAATCTCATGGGTTCCTGTTTACGACGGAATAACGAGAATATTCGGTGTGTTTCAAACACGTTATGCCTTCAGGCTTCTTGATCCGGACCGCCCGACGCAGCACAAATCAAGTGTCGGGGCTTCTGAGACGGGCCCCTCGGAGGCACCCGATGGGGTGGGTACCGGCCAACGGCAGTGAATAGTACATGTGGCCGACAGTACTGACAAACTAGTTACTGTACATGCTAAACTGTCCACAGTTAAAGGAATTACGGGAGGTTCGTCACTTGCGAAATTTCGTAGATGAGATGCTGTTGGCTTGGACCGGTGAGAGCAAGCAGGCAGCCTACGATACCGGGATCCGCCTGCTTCGCGAGATTCAAAGAGAATTTGAATATCTGAAAAGACAGGAAACCACGATACAGGCGTTAGGGTCGTACCTACGTGAGGATCCTGAAATCGATCAAAACGTTGAGTCTCCTGAACCTGAACCCGCGACACCCGAATCTCATACCAACGAAATCGAACCCGCCCAAAGGCCCCGAATGATACTGAAAGCCGCCGATGAGGTCTGGGAAGCACAGCAAACCCCCCGGGGCGGATCAGAGACGAATCTAGTCAATACGCGGGATGTACATCTGTCCCTCGAGAATAAAGGGCTTGACCTCGGTGTCAGGCATCCTCTTGCGGTGATCGGGACGGTGCTGGCGAGCGCGGACGGGTACACAAAAATTGCCCGCAACACATTTGAATACACTCCGCCTCAGCCAGAAGAGGTGGTTGAAGACCTACCGTGGTGAGAATCGGAATGCTAACGACCGGCAGACTGGCAACGACATGATTCTCGGCTACGAGGACAGGCGGACGGAGCGGTTCGCCGGTGGAGAATTTGTCGGAGCATTCCAGAGAATTGAATCGCAGGCAGCGAAACGGCTTTCGATCCTGAACGCGGCGCCTTCGCTGGACACTCTTAGGCGATTGCCAAGCAATCGCCTGGAAGCTCTAAGGGGCAAAAGGGCAGGGCAGTATTCAATCCGAATCAACCGTCAGTGGCGCATCTGCTTCACTTGGCCCGAAGGAAGTCCGGGGCCATCCGACATCGAGATTGTGGACTATCACTAACGGGCAGATGAACCGTTTACGTGGCGGGTGATCCATTCACCCAGGCCAGGTTTTGAAGGACAAACTGGCAGGGTTGGACGTCACGCCGCGGTCTTCCTCCGGTTGATAAACCAGTCGGAGACCGTCTTAGCAAGTTTCTACCTCCTTCGCCCTACAGGATCAGAGACTTTCGTCAGACCCCTTTGCCGAACCACTCATGACGTTTGACGTCTATCGTCAACGGCCGGTAGACTGTCATCTCCATCATTTCCGGGACCGTCCGGTGTCGAATGCGCAGGGTAACTTCTACGGAGAGAAAGGCGGTAACCGTGTTCAAGCGAGCGGTTCACCCCGGCCTAATTCTGAAGGATGAATTGGCAGAGTTGGACATTACGCCAACAAATTTCGCCCGGCAGATCGACGTCCCACCCAACCGAATCAGCCAAATAATCGCCGGCAAGCGTTCCGTGACCGGCGACACCGCCCTGCGGTTCGGGCACTGGTTCGGAGTAGACCCACAATTCTGGTTGAACCTCCAGGCTCAGTATGATCTCGCCGCGGCCGCCGAGAAGTCCGGTGCAGCTGTCCGGGAACTGCCTACCGCAGCCGGGGGCGCGTGATAATGCGGTGCGCTGAATCTGACACGCTGACCTCATCATAGGATCTCGGCCGATCGGGCGGCCCACGGCCGAACGTCGCTGCGGGCACCTTTGGTGCTAGGTGTGACGGCGAGGGGCCGGCGATGTTGAAAGGGTACCGACGGGACAATTGACTTACACCGTGAAACGCGCGAAACATCCATTGTGAACCGGGACGATAGACTGCGACAAAGAATTTTGAGTGGTCGGGCGGCAGGCCAAACCCTATCAGGTACGACAGATTCGCCGGATAATCCTAAGATACGATCTCGAACAGGAACCTTGATGCACAAGTACGAGATAATCATCTACTGGAGCAACGAAGACGGCGCCTTTGTGGCCGAAGTTCCCGAACTCCCGGGATGCGCTGCCCATGGTGACACGCAGGAAACGGCGCTGGAGAACATCAGCAAAGCCATGGACTTGTGGATCGAAACGGCCCGCGAGTTCGGTGATCCGATCCCCGTACCAAAAGGCGAACGTTTGATGTTGGCCTGATGCGCTGCAGGCCTTGGAAGCGTCGCCGTCATTAGTTTCTGGAACCCGCGTCAGTCAACCTCCGCCCTCGACTGACTCCATCACTTCGCGCGGCAAGCCGCCCCCGCGCCGTTCACCACCCCGGATGTCGTCGACACTGAGCAGGGCGGCTGTGGGCTAGTTGCGGGTGGTGTATGCCGGGAGGGAAAGTCGGTTACCGATGCCGGCCAGGAACGTGAGCGGGGCGTCGTAAGCAGGTTGGGAGTTGCAATTGGACGCACCCTAACATTTCAATTGGACGGTAGTAAACCTTTCAATTGGACGCACTGTAAGTTTACAATTGGACGATGCAAAGGGAACCGCTTTATCCCCGTTACGCCGAAGTCCCCCTGGCGGAAGCGCTGGCCGATTCGCCCGCGGTGCTCATTCACGGGCCGCGCCAGTGCGGCAAGACCACGCTTGCCCGCTG
>JAKZUY010000209.1:0-6428 GCA_047516345.1 Dehalococcoidia bacterium
TGGCCGGAGGTCTTGAACAGGCCCGTCTTGAATATCTGCGGCGTCACCACCTCCTGATATCCATAGCGGCCATAGAGCTCGCGCACGTAGTCGGTCAGGGCGTTGTACACGAACGCGCCCTTTGGCAGGAAGAAAGGGTTCGCCGGCGCCACCGGATCGAAGAAGAAAAGCTCCAGTTCCCGCCCCAGCTTGCGATGGTCCCTCTTTTCGGCCTCTTCCCGCCGGCGCAAGTGTTCCCGCAATGATTTCTGGGACTCCCAGGCCGTGCCGTAGATGCGTTGCAGCATCGGGTTGGCCTCGCTGCCCCTCCAGTACGCGCCCGCCGAACTCAGGAGCCTGAACGCACTGATCTCGCCGGTCGAAGCGACGTGGCCGCCCCGGCACAGATCATCGAAGTCGCCGTGACTGCAAAACGACAGCCGTTCGCCTTCCGGAATCCCGTCGATGATCTCCTGCTTATACGGGTTATCGCCGACCAGCCTCCGTGCCTCTTCGCGGTCTACCTCCCGCTCCACGAACGGCTTGTTCGCCTTGACCGATTCACGCATCAGCCCCTCGATTCGTTTGAGGTCATCGGGGTTGAACGGCTCGGCGACGTCGAAGTCGTAGTAGAAGCCGTCGTCTGTCGGAGGGCCGATCGTCAGCTTGGCCTCGGGGAAGATCTCCAGCACCGCCTCGGCCAGCACGTGGGCCGCCGAGTGCCGCATGCGGCCAAGCAGGTCGGCCTGTTCTTCGGGAGTGAGATCGCGAAAACGCCTTCTCCTGCGCTCGCCGGAGGGTAGTTCTTCGGATGTTATTTTCTCTGTCATTTCACCAACTTCATGTGTGCAACTTATCCGATGTGAGGGATCGGCGGAGGCTGCGGCGCGCTCGTTGCGTCGAAGCAGGAACGGACTCGTAGGGCCCGGCAATGCGGCCACATCATGGCGCTCGCCGCAGGATGGCCAGGGACGAAACGTGAGGCCCGCCGCCGAATTCAGGTTACAGGCGCGGGCGGGAGGGTAAAGATCAGGCCCGCGCCATCATAGTGAGGGTGTCGCGCCGCGCTGGGTCGCCCTCACACTGGATGTCTCTCGTTCGTCGAGCCTTCATATCAAAGTCCGGCCACTATGGCCGCGTCCGTTAAGCGGGCGGCAATGCGCACTTCGGCATCGCCCGGCCAAACACCCCGGAACGAATTCGCCGTCACCGCTCAATTCTATTCAGCGTCGTCCCCCACTTCAACACACCCCCGCCTCCCGTACACGCCGCATCCACGCCTTCTGCCACCAAGAAAGGATAACCCGGCTGCCCCGGCCGCTATGGGTACGGAAAGGCGCACCTCATAGGGACGCGAAAAGGGCAGACCGTAGCCTGCCCTTTCATTTTGTGCCATAAAGGCTTGTTAACGGTTGGCGTCATCGCGATGCGACAAACGCCCAAAAGCCCCCGATCTCCCATCGGACAAACCGTTTTTGCCTATCGACGCCGGGATCGTACCATAACCGCGTTAAAGGGAGCAACGGAGATGGCAGATATGACAGAAGCAAACGCCGTTAAGTACAGACTGGGCCTGGATGTAGGCACGAACTCCATCGGGTGGGCCGCGGTAAGTCTCGACGGGAAAGAAAACCCTTGCGGCGTCCTCGACATGGGCGTTCGCATCTTTTCTGACGGCCGCAATCCACAGGACGGTACGTCGAATGCCGTAAAATGCCGAATCCCGCGCGGCCAGCGAAAGCGGCGCGATCGCTATCTCAAACGGCGTACTGAACTAATCGAGAGGCTCACTGAATACGGCTTGATGCCGCGTGACGATGACGAGCGCAAGGCCCTTGCCGGACTCGATCCCTACGAACTCAGGGCGAAGGCGTTGGACTGCCCTCTTAAACCGCATGAATTGGGTCGGGCGCTCTTTCACCTCGACCAACGGAGGGGTTTCAAGTCGAATCGCAAGGCGGGTGGCGAAGATGAAAACGAAGCGAAGAAGACACGCGGGCAGATAGACGAGCTACGCAGCCGCATCAACGAAAGCGAGGCGCGAACACTCGGTGAATTCCTCGCCCGGCGACGGAAGAAGAGCAAGTCGGTTCGTGCCCGGCCTGAATCCGGTCTTTACCCCGACCGAGCCATGTACGAATCCGAGTTCGACGCTATTCGCGAGGCTCAAGAACCCCAACATTCGCTCAATCTCAAAGAGTGGGACGCTCTGAAACTCACCATCTTTTTCCAACGGCGTCTCAAACCCGTCGATCCGGGATGGTGCCTACTTGAACGGGGTGAACCGCGGGCGCCAAGGGCCCTGCCCGTCGCTCAAGAGTTCCGCATCCTTCAGGAAGTCAATAATCTCAGACTGCAAGATGGATTCGAACCGGAGCGGCCGCTTAACGCACAAGAAAGATCTCGTGTCCTTGAGCGATTGCGGTCCGGCAAAGACATCGATCTCGAAAAGCCATTGAAAGGTCTTGGACTACCACCGGGGGCGACGTTCAATCTCGCTCGCGGCGGCCGCAAGAAATTAAAGGGCGACGAGGTAACCGCCAGGCTGGCAAAAGACGGACTGTTCGGCAAGCGTTGGTTGCCCCTGTCTCTTGAGAAACGCAACGAGATCGCGAATTTCCTGCTTGAAACCGAAGAGCCTGAGAACGTCCGCAACAGGGCCATAAAGGACTGGGGGTTAAACGACGAGCAGGCCACTGCTGTGGCCCACGTTGTACTACAGAGCGGCTACGGGAATCTTAGCGAAAAGGCGATCGGCAAACTTCTTCCGCTCATGGATGAAGGCGAACTCGGGTATTCGGACGCAGTGAAGAAAGCCGGGTACCGATCCCATTCCGATTTCCGCGATGGCAAGGCTCATGATCGTTTGCCCTACTACGGTCAGGTGCTTGAGCGTGACGTTGTCGGCGCGAACCCTGAAATAGACCCGGAGATCGACGGCGAGGTCGCCCGATATGGCAGGATCGGCAACCCCACGGTCCATATAGGCCTGAATCAATTAAGACGCGTCGTAAACCGAATCACTGCGCAGTATGGAAAGCCGCACGAGATAATCGTCGAGTTGGCCCGCGAGTTGAAGTCGAATGCCAGGCAACGCCAGCAGTATGAACGTACCCAACGTGAGGGCGGGGAGCGCAACAAGCGTTTCACCGAGATGCTGGAGTCGGCGGAAATCGCACCGTCGGCAGGCACTCTCCAAAAGTTGCGGCTCTGGGAAGAACAGGGCTCTCCCCAAGCGCTCGTCTGTCCTTATACAGGGACCAATCTCTCTTTCGAAATGGTGGTGTCCAGTCAGACCCAAGTCGATCACATCCTCCCATTCGGCCGCACGCTGGACAATTCGATGTCGAACAAAGTCGTTTGCGTTGCCGGCAGCAACCAGACCAAGAGAGACAAGTCACCTTACGAAGCGTTCGGTCACAACCCGCCTGGCTACAACTACGATGACATTCTCAATCGGGCCGACAAGTTACCTGACAACAAAAAATGGCGTTTCAATCGTGACGCAATGGAGCGTTATGACGACGAATCGGGGTTTCTCGACCGCCAACTCAACGAGACGGCATATCTCTCCCGCACAGCGCGCAGTTATCTGGCTCACCTGTACGACGAGAAGACCCAGGGCAGTATGCGAGTGCGCGTAATCCCGGGTCGGATGACCGCGCTGCTCAGGCGTGGATGGGGGCTCGAAGGGATGCTCCGGGAGTTGAAAGACGGCGAGGCGCCGGGCAAGCAGCGCGATGACCACCGCCACCACGCCATCGACGCATTCGTTGTGGCGAACACGACCCAGGGGTTGCTGCAACAATTCGCCCGCGCCGCAGGTTCCGACAATGACGTTACCGAAAGGCTGGCCAGCTATGCGCCACGGCCGTGGGAAGGCTTTGACCGGAATGACGTCAAGCCATTCCTGAACCGCATGGTGGTCTCACATAAGCCGGACCATGGAACCCGTAACAATCGCGGCAAGACAACCGGCCAGTTACACAATGACACCGCTTATGGATTGATCGAACTGTCCGAGGTCGGTCCATCCAAGGTCGTGGTCCGCAAACCGTTGACGGCATTCAAACGACCAAAAGACATTGAGGGCGTCCGGGACCCGGCGCTAAAGGATGCTCTCATAAGACTTTGGGACGAAGTCGCGGACGAAGGCGGCAAGGCCGCGGCCTTCGCCACGCGGGCAGAACATGACGGTGTAATGCTGAATGGCCGTCGGCAGCACATAAGACACGTGCGAATGGTGGAAAAGCAGCGGGTCATACCCATCACGGACACGACCGGAAAGGCCTACAAGGGTTATGTACCAGGCGGCAACGAATTCGCAGACATCTGGCGGATGCGTGATGGAAGCTGGAAGACGGTAGTTGTGCCCACGTTCGACGCCAATCAGCCCGGCTTCAATATCGAGAAGTACCGCCCGCGGGACAAGTCCGGCAGGATCGACCCAACAGCAAAACGTCTCATGAGGCTGCAGATCGACGATATGGGGGCACTGGGCGAGAGAGCGAGCCGCCGCATCGTGCGCGTTCGAAAGATCACGAACAACGCGCGAAAAGGCGGATTGGTAGTTCTAGACGATCACAATGAGGCCAATGTGCCAGCCCGCATTGGGAAGGACTTGAATGAGAGACCGGCTTCAGCACTGCAACTCCGCAAACAAGGTTTCCGTAAGGTAGGGGTCGACGAGATGGGACGGGTGCTCGACCCTGGGACGCCAGCGCAGTGATCGGCCGAGTCATAGAAGTCGCGAGCGAGGGTCGCCATCTGGCGCGATCCCGCGGCTTCATGACTGTGTCCGGAGACGATGGCGAGGTCGGCCGGGTTCCACTCGACGACATCGGAGTTCTTCTTTGCAACGCACGCGGCCTCACCTACTCCAACAGCCTCATGACGGAGTTAGCCCGGCGGGGCGCAACCGTTGTGCTGTGTGGGTCCAACTACCTCCCCGTGGCGTGGCTATGGCCGCTGGACGGCCACCATGTACAAGCTCTTCGCATGCGTCAACAGTTGGAGGCGTCGAGGCCGCTATTCAAACGACTGTGGCAGGCCGTGGTAAGGGCCAAGATCGATCAACAGAAGTACACGCTCGAACTGCTACAACTGCCAACCGACGGGTTCGACGCTTTGGCGCGAAGGGTCAAGTCAGGCGACCCGGAAAACGTCGATGCCCAGGCGGCGCGCCGTTATTGGCCCCTGCTATTCGGAAGGGATTTCCGTCGGAACAGATTTGGCGGCGGCCCAAACCCGTTCCTGAACTACGGTTACACGGTGCTCAGGGCCGCGGTCGCTCGGGCAGTTGTGGCGACCGGATTGCACCCTTCGGTCGGCATTCATCACAGCAATCGTGCAAACTCCATGTGTCTGGTTGACGACCTCATGGAGCCATTCAGACCCTTTGTGGACCACAGGGCGGTCCAACTCGTCAGAGAAGGATGTGAGGAACTGTCCACCGACGCGAAACGCGTGCTGTCCGGGGTTCTCACCGCAGACTTGACCTCGCAGAGAGGAACAACACCGCTCCAAACTTGCATTGAGCGATCGGCCCAGTCGATCGCAAAATCATTCGAGAGTGGCAAGCCTGACTACATGCCCCCCGGGCGGCCTCTCACGAGCTTTGTTGAGGCGGGGGGTTAGGAAATGGGCTGTGCTCTCCGGTTACAGGCTCATGTGGATGTTGGTGATGTTCGATCTCCCGGTGCTCACGAAGAGGGAGCGGCGGGAGGCTATGAATTTCCGGAAGTTCCTGTTGGACCAGGGCTTTCACATGTGCCAGTTTTCCGTCTATCTACGCTTCTGCGCCGGAAAAGAACAGACGGACGTGTACACCCGCAGGGTTAGGTCAACGCTGCCAGGCGCCGGCAACGTGCAGATCCTGTACTTCACCGACAAGCAGTACGAAAACATCGTCAGCTTCGACGGCGCCAAGCGTCAGCCGGCCAACAAAAATCCGGAGCAGTTCACACTTTTTTGAACGCGTCCGGGGTCTTTTATTACGGTTTCCGGACTTCCTGGCCAAACTCGTTTCCAAGTTGGCCAATAAGCCAGACTAGTTTAACCGATGGGAGATCGGGGGCTAACCGCAACTACGTGTCTAGAGCACTCGTTGTCGAAGAGAGTTTAACCGATGGGAGATCGGGGGCTAACCGCAACGTACCGACCAGTGACCCTTCCTGCGTCATTAGTTTAACCGATGGGAGATCGGGGGCTAACCGCAACCGGCGGATCAGGGAACGTTAGCGCAAGAAGTTTAACCGATGGGAGATCGGGGGCTAACCGCAACTCGCACAAAGCAGGTATTCAGCGCCCGGCAAGTTTAACCGATGGGAGATCGGGGGCTAACCGCAACGTTAGGACCAAGTGGACGCCCGGCTCAGCCAGTTTAACCGATGGGAGATCGGGGGCTAACCGCAACAGAGAATCCGATCGTGCCGTGCCCATCTATAGTT